>JBGSTR010000680.1:0-1685 GCA_041736365.1 Chromatiaceae bacterium
CTGCGGGTGCTGGCGGTTGCCTACAAGCCGGACGCGGCGCGAGCGACGGCGGAACGGGAAATGGTGTTCGCCGGGCTGATCGGCATGATCGACCCGCCCCGGGCGGAGGCGATGGAAGCCATCCGCGGCTGCGAGCGGGCCGGAATTCGCCCGGTGATGATCACCGGCGACCACCCGGATACGGCCACGGCCATCGCCAAGGAGCTGGGAATCCTCAAGGCCGGGGGCGTAATCGTCGGGCATGAGCTCGACGCCATGACGCAGGAAGACTTGGAGCGTCGGGTCGAGGAGATCGAGGTCTACGCGCGGGTCTCGCCCGAGCACAAGCTGCGCGTGGTCGGCGCCTGGCAGAAGCGCGGGCGCATCTGCGCGATGACCGGCGACGGCGTCAACGACGCTCCGGCCCTGAAAAAGGCCGACATCGGCATCGCGATGGGTGTCACCGGCACGGACGTGAGCCGCGAGGCGGCGGATATGACCCTCACGGACGACAATTTCGCGAGCATCGTCGGGGCCGTGGAGGAAGGCCGCGGGATCTTCTCCAACATCAAGAAGTACCTGATGTACCTGCTCTCCTCGAACATCGGCGAGATCGGGTTGATGGCGGTGGCGACCCTCGCCGGGATGCCGCTGCCCCTATCCGCGGTGCAGATCCTTTACGTGAACCTGGCCACCGACGGTCTGCCGGCGCTGGCGCTGGCCTTCGACCCCCCCGAGGAGGGCCTGATGCGACGTCCGCCGCGGGACCCGAAGACGGGGATCTTCACCCGACCGGTGGTGCTGCTGATGCTGGTCGGGGGCATCTGGTCGACCATCGTGAACATCTCCTTGTTCGCCTGGGAGCTGGAGCAGGGCGAGGCTCTGGGGCTCGATCCGGATCGGACCCTGATGCACGCCATGACCATGGCGTTCTTGTCCTTGGTCCTGATCCAGTTCTTCAAGGCGTACTGTTTTCGCTCCGATCGCGACACGGTGTTTCATCGGCCGTTCGCGAACCATTGGCTAAACGCCGCGATCCTGTGGGAGCTGGGTCTGCTGCTGCTGGTGGTGTATGTACCGATGCTGTCGGAGGCCTTCGGCACCTACCGACTCGCCGCGAGCGACTGGCTGATCGTGGTTGCCGGGGCATTCACCGTAGTGCCGGTGTTGGAGCTGACCAAGTGGCTGATCCGCCGCGGGTTCCCGTTGGAGACCGTGAACGCGGAGCGCGGTGGCGCCTATGGTTGAGTCGGCTTGGACAAGCCGAAGCCGCGCCGGCGCGCGGTGGATGAATGCCCCGAGGTCGGCCGGCTCGAGGACCCCGAGCGCATTCGGCGCTCGGGGTCGCGACGCACTCAGAAGGCCGCGGTGAAGCGCTCGACGAAGGTGTCGTAGGCGTCCGCCGGCAGATCGTTGATGCCAGCCGCCGCCTTGCGGCCTCCCCCGGTGGGAAACTGCCTGCACAGCACGTCGGCGCCCTCCGGTTTGGATAGGGGCGCGCGGATGCTGACCAGGAAACCGCCCGCGGGGAGGTGCGTAAGCATGGCGTGCGCCTTGTCCGGTGCCTCCTGGGCCAGCTCGTTGGCGAATACGCCGCTGGCGCGCCGCGCCCAGGCGTCCACCGGAAGGATGAATAGCCGATGACGCTCGCTCTCCAGCGCCGGAACAATGGCCCGCGCCCGCGCCATGTCGTCCGCGTAGCCGTC
>JBGSTR010000694.1:0-3475 GCA_041736365.1 Chromatiaceae bacterium
CCGCAGCCGCGCGGCCATCGACGCCACCCGTCCCGTCGCCGGGTCGCTGCAGCGATTCTCCTCGATCGCCACGCGCGCGACGGTCTTGTCGTCGTCGTTCAGCAGCCGTAGCTCACGCGTGCGCGAGGTGACCCGCACCATCGGCAGCAGTCTGCGAATGCCGCAGGCCTTGAGGATGCGATTGCGGAGCGGGCCGGGCGGTAGGTCGGCGGCGAACCCCGGCGTGCCGTCGAAGTCCTGGCAAATCGGCTGGTCCTTGAGCAGCAGGTCGCTCAGAATCAAGCCGTCTAAGACGAAGCCCTCACGCTGCTCCAGGGCGAGACCTTGATTGAACAGGGCCCAATCGAAAGTGTCGTAAAAGACGCGGTTCGTCGTTTGTGCGGGCTCTTCCGCCAGTCTTCTACGCTGTTGAATCAAGACCTCGACCTCCGAAGTCGAGGCACCCCCGGGCAATTGGTATTCCAATCGGCTGTGCACCTAAATGGAAGCGAAAAAGAATTGCAAGCGTTCACCGGCCCCGGTTGCATGCGCCGACGCACGAGGCGGGATGGACTCTTGAGTGAACGGCGATTATGACCAATTTCCAACCCGACGAAAAACAAATGTTTTTTCGCAGTCGGCCTCCCGCGATGCGAGCTACGAAAACGCCGATTTTTTGCGTTACCCGTCCGGACCAAGGATGGCCCGGCATTTTCAAGCAGCTCAAGTGCTTGAAAATGGAGCGGTCCGGGAGTCGCGCCTCTCGGACCGCGAGCCGATCATAGGTCAGGAAGACATTTGATCAGCGTCTCGCCGGGGTGCGACTGTCGCGAAAACGTCACCGACGGCGGCTAGGGTAGAGAGAAAGTACCGCCGTCGTTCCAACACAGAGGCAAGCTACCGATGAGCAAATTGGCCCAGTTGAGTGAGATGACCACCGTGGTCGCAGACACCGGTGATTTCGCGGCAATCGCGGAGTATCGGCCACAGGATGCAACCACCAATCCTTCCCTGCTCTACAAGGCCGCGCAGATACCCAAGTACCGGGAGCTGGTGGAGGATGCGGTGCTGTTCGGCCAGGCGCAGGGGGGATCCGACGCCCTGGATCAGGCGCGCTGGACCACGGACAAGCTCGCGATCAACTTCGGCGTCGAGATCCTCAAGATCGTCCCCGGACGGGTCTCCACCGAGATCGACGCCCGTCTTTCCTTCGACACGGACGCCACGATTCGACGCGCCGACATCTTGGCCGAGCTCTATGATCGAGCCGGGGTGGACACCTCGCGCCAGGTCCTGTTCAAGATCGCCTCGACCTGGGAGGGCATTCGCGCCGCCGAGGCGCTGGAGAAGCGCGGCCTGCACTGCAACATGACCCTTTTGTTCAGCTTGGAACAGGCAATCGCCTGCGCCGATGCGGGAGCGACACTGATTTCGCCCTTCGTCGGGCGCATCCTCGATTGGTACATGAAGGCGGAAAACTCGGCCGGCTACCCCGCCGACGAGGACCCGGGCGTGCGCTCCGTCACGCGCATCTACAACTACTACAAGCGTCACGGCTACGACACCGTGGTGATGGGCGCGAGCTTCCGCAATCTCGACGAAATCCTGGAGCTTGCCGGGTGCGACCTGCTGACGATTTCCCCGACCCTGCTTGCCGAGCTCGACTCGGCGGAGGGCGACCTGCCCCGCAAGCTGGACCCGGAGAAGGCTCGCGCAATGGACATCGCGCGACTCGACCTGGACGAGCGCGCCTTTCGCTGGGGCATGAACGAAGACGCCATGGCGACCGAAAAGCTCTCCGAGGGGATCCGTCTCTTCGCCGCCGATACCCGCCGACTGGAGCAGTTCGCCGCCGAGGTCGCGCGCAGCAGCTAGGACCCGCCACGGCCCCGCAACGGGGCCTGGTCACCACTAAGCTCGTTCATGAGCGCGGGCGGCGGCGGTCTCGCCACTGCTCGGATGCCCGGCCGGCTGCAGTCCGACGCGCCCCTGCTAAAATGGGCAGCGCACCCGGGGTGATCGCCCCTTCCGCTTCCCCGCATCTCGGAGTCCCGCATGCCTAGTCCCGAGCCGCACGCCGCGCAACCGAACCCCGCTCTTTGGCACACGCTCGGCTCCGAACGCGTGCTCGCCGACCTCGCAAGCCACCCCGGCGGACTCTCCCCGGACGAGGCCGCGCGACGCCTGGAAGATTCTGGCCCCAACGAGCTGCCGCGGGCCGATGCGGTCTCGCCCTGGCTGATCCTCGCCGAGCAATTCAAGAATGTGCTGGTCATCATCCTGCTGATCGCGGTCGCCCTGTCGGCCGTCCTCGGCGAGGTGCTCGAATCGATCGTCATTGCCGTGATCGTGCTGTTCGCCATCCTGCTCGGATTCGTACAGGAGTATCGCGCCGAGCGCGCCATGGAGGCACTGCGCCAGATGGCTGCGCCGGCGGCCAAGGTCCTGCGGGAGGGCCGCGAAATGGAGATTCGCGCTAGCGATGTGGTGCCCGGGGACATCGTGCTGCTCGTCGCGGGTGATCGCATACCGGCGGATCTGCGGCTGATCGAAAGCGCCAACCTGCGGGTCAACGAGGCAGCGTTGACCGGTGAATCCAATCCGGTCGACAAGCAAACGGCGGCCCTGGACGATCCGCGGCTCGGGATCGGCGACCGTGTGAACCTCGCCTACTCGGGAACCGACGTGGTCTACGGACGCGGCCGAGGCGTGGTGATCGCAACCGGCGTCGAGACCCACTTCGGCAAGGTCACCGGAATGCTCGCCGGGGTCGAGAAGACCCGCACGCCGCTGCAGGAGAACCTGGATCGGGTCGGACGGGTGCTGGCGATCGCCGCCGGGGTCGTCGTGGTGCTGATTGCGGGCTTGGGCGTCCTGCGCGGGGAGCCGCTGCTGGAGATGTTCATCTTCGGCGTGGCCCTGGCCGTCGCCGTGGTTCCCGAGGCGCTGCCCGCGGTCGTCACCATCTCGCTGGCGATCGGCGTGCAACGGATGGTCCGGCGCCACGCGCTGGTGCGCCACCTGCCGACGGTGGAGACTCTGGGCAGCACCGCGGTGATCTGCTCGGACAAGACCGGCACCCTGACGCGTGACGAAATGACCGCCCGGGAGATCTGGATCGACGGGGTCGAGGCGCGGATCGAGGGCAGCGGGTACGAGCCCGCGGGCGAGATTCGCTTGCAAACCGAGAACACGACGGATCGCGCACTGATCGCGTCCCTCCTGCGCGGAGCGGCATTGTCGTGCGATGCCCATCTGGAGCACGAGGACGGGACGTGGCGGCTGCACGGCGACCCCACCGAGGGGGCGTTGATCGTCGCCGCGGCCAAGGCGGGACTGGGGAAAGAGGCGCTGGAAGAAGAGGCGCCGCGGATCGACGAGATCCCGTTCAGCTCCGAGCGCAAGCGCATGACGACCCTGCACCGCGCCGGCGACGGCGTGGTCGCTTTCTCCAAGGGCGCGCTGGAGGTGATCCTCGCGGACTGCGACCGCCAAG
>JBGSTR010000701.1:0-4251 GCA_041736365.1 Chromatiaceae bacterium
GCGCAGCCGCGAGCGCGCCTACGCCCGAATCAGCGAGCGTTGTTTCGATTTTCTGGTGTGTGCCGCGCAGACCGATGAAATCGCTTGCGCGGTCAACCTGGCCCCGCGCTCGCGTTTTCGCAAGAGTCCGCCGAAGGGCGCGCTGGCGCGCGTTTGCGCGGCGGCGCGGCTACCCTTCGTGCAGTTTCGCGAGAGTGATCTCTATTCGGTGGTGGAGATCGAGGAGCATGTGTTCGGGGCCATGCACGCCCTGCGCGCCGATCGGGGACTTCGGGATCGCCCCGGTCAGGACACCCGGCGGACGGCATTCGACGACGTATCCGAAGCTGTCGTGGATCACCACGGGGAGCCGGTTGTGAGTCGCGGGCCGGCGCGCGAAAGTACCCCCCGGAAGACAACGGCGCGCGATGTCCCCAATATCGCGGATCCGCCGCGCACCGAGCCCCGGCTCGCGTTGGACGGCGACTTTGACGAGGGACCGACCTTCAGGATCGACGACGACCTTCCGGACCATGACCGGGCCCCGTTCGCACACCTCGGTCCGCCGGTCGCGGAGCGGTTGAAGCCGCGTAAACCGCACGTCGCGATCGGTGAGCGCTGAGGTTGCGTTTCCCGTCCGGGGCGAGTCGGACCGCTCGGATCGCGAGCGGTTGATCAGCGCCCCCCAGGTCGGCGAGCCCGACGGTACCGACGGACAGCTGGGCGCGAGCCGCGTCAGCAGTCGTCCCGCCCGCGGCGCTGCACATTCCACCAACGCGACAGCCTTGGCTGAAAGCTCCTGTCCGGCAGGGACTCGTAGTGTGATACGTCGTTGAACAGCCGCAGTCGCGCGCGAACGTCGCTGGCGAAATCCAGGATGGTCAGCGCGGCCGGGCTTTGCTCGAGTCGATCGCGGTAGCCGCGCGCATCGAAGCCCAGAAGACTGCTGACCAGCAAGCGGTTGGTTCCTTTATGTGAGACCACAAGCACCGAGCGATGGCGATGGTCCTGAACGATGCGCCGCATCACGGGCAGGGCACGTGCCAGGACCTGAATGCCGGATTCTCCTCCCGCCGGTGCCATCGTCAGCGGATCCTCCTGCCAGGCGTCGTATTCCTCGGCAAACTCCTGCTCGACCTCGTCGCGCGTCCGTCCTTCCCAGCGGCCGTAATCAATCTCGCGCAGATCCGGCTCGGGCTGCAATGGACAGCGATGTGGACCGGCGATGATGCGCGCCGTTTCCATCGTGCGGCCCATCGGACTGGCGTAGATGCCGTCGAGCGTGTCGCAGCGCAGTCGCTCGGCCAGGGCAGTGACCTGCTGGCGTCCTTCCTCCGACAGAGGCACATCGGTCGATCCCGCAAAGCGGTCCTCGGCCGTGAGATCGGTCGCGCCGTGGCGCACTAAATAGATTCGCGTGGGCATCCGAAATCCTTCGTCTGTGGCAGGTATTTGGGTGCAGATGTGGACGGGATGAAGCGGCTGCAAGCACGGGCTGCCGACAAAGGAGGGTGCGGCGGCTTTCTTCCCGGCGCGGAGATGCAACTGGAGCGCATGCCGTCGGAGTCACCCCGATACATCATCGATAATCAATCAATCGTATCTTTACTATCGATTTCATATGTGATCTCGCGACGCCTATCTTCGGGGCAATGACCTTTGGAGACTCAGTCCGGGAGGCGTAGATGTCGCTCACCATCACCACCGCGGCAGCGTTCGCAGCACCCCTCGTCCCGTGGCTTGCCGCGGCAATCCCGAGCAAGCGCGCCAACCAGGCGGGCCGCCGCTTTGCACCCATCGCCAACGGCATGACCCGGGCAGCGTTCGCGCTCGCCATCCTGGCACTGCTGTCGCACGGATTCGGGCCGGCGGAATCTCTGACGATCTTCAGCGTGGACTTGCCCATGGGCATGGGCGCCTTCGGCATTGGTGTCTACGTCAACGCGGTGACGATCATCATGCTGACGCTGGTTTCATTCGTCGGCGTGATCGTTTCCACCTTTGCGCGCAACTATCTTGCGGGCGACGCCGATGAGGGGCGGTTTCACAAGTGGCTGCTGATGACGCTGGCCGCGATCCTGACGCTGATCGTCGCGAGCAATCTGTTGATGTTTGCCCTGGCCTGGATTGCCACCAGCCTGTGTCTGCATCGGCTGCTGCTGTTCTACCCGGACCGTCCCGCGGCGTTGATGGCGGCGCACAAGAAGTTCGTCTTCAGCCGGATCGGAGATGCCAGTCTGCTTGTGGCCGTGCTCCTGATTGGAGCCACCCTGCACACGCTGGATTGGGCGAGCATTGAGACGGCGATGGAGCGCCTTGAGGGGCCCCTTCCCGTGACCCTGGAATGGGCGGCTTGGCTGGTGGTGTTGAGCGCGGCCCTGAAGTGCGCCCAGTTTCCGTTCAACGGCTGGCTGATACAGGTGATGGAGGCGCCGACACCCGTGTCGGCCCTATTGCACGCCGGGATCGTCAATGCCGGCGCGTTCCTGGTGATCCGCATGAGTCCGATCATGTCGGTGTCCCACTCGGCGCTCACCGGTTTGGCGGTGATCGGGCTGGTAACGCTGACGGTGGCTTCGCTGGTGATGTTGACGCAGACCAGCATCAAGGTCTCGTTGGCTTGGTCGACCTCGGCGCAGATGGGCTTCATGTTGCTGGAGGCCGGCCTGGGGCTCTATAGCCTCGCCTTGCTGCATCTGGTGGCGCACTCTCTCTACAAGGCGCACGCGTTCCTCGCCGCCGGCAGCAGCGTCGACGCATTTCGGGCGCCCTCAATCGCACTCGACGCGGCCAGACCGCAACCTTGGCAGTGGTTGGTGGCCTTCCAGGGTGCCCTGCTGATGGCCATCGTCGCCGGATTGCTGTTTGGGGTCGATCCGCTACGCGAGCCGGCGCTGATCGTTACCGGTGCCATCGTGGCGGTCGCGGTCGCCCAGCTCCTGCTTCAGGCGCTGGTGCTGCAAGAGAACGCCGCACTCCTGCTGCGCGCGACCGCCATAGGCGCCTTGGTCTGCCTCGGCTACTTCGCCCTGCACGCCGCGTTCGAGCACATCATCGCGGGAAGTGTACGCCCCGTGCCGTCGCCGGGCGGGGCCGTCGACATGGCGCTGAGCCTGGCGATCATTGCCGTGTTTGTCGGTCTGATTCTCCTTCAGCATCTCTTTGTGCGCCTTTCCACGCCCCTGCGACAGGCCATCCAGGTTCACCTCTACAACGGTCTCTACGTGGACGTGATGGTCACTCGGTTGATCACGCGTCTGTGGCCGATTCGCCAAACGCCTGCCTTAGCGTAAGGGGATATCAGAAACATGAAGATCAACGACATACCCAACCTCCCACGAACGCCGGCTAGGACGGTGGACACGACACGGGCTATGGCGGCGGTCGACGCGTCGCGGGAGCCTGCAACTTCGTCGCTCGACGCCCGGATTGCCGCCGCCTGCGAGCGCATCGCTCCGGTCTGGCCGCTCGACCGCTTCGTCGCCGTCAACCCCTTCCACGGACTGCGCCAAGAGCCGTTCCAAGAGGCTGCCGCCATCATGCGCCGGGTGGCCGGCGCCCGCCTGTACATGTCCAGGGATTACTACCGGGAGCACATCGAGGCCGGACGCGTCACCCGGCATGACTTGCGTCAAGCCGCGGCCCTGTGCGGCAGCAGTCTCGACCCCGAGGCCCTCGTGAAGGCAACGGCCCGGGAGGCGCGCTCCGCCGGCGGCGTCCCGCTGCTCACCGCCGTGCTGGACGAGCTGGATGCCGATCGTTGGTCGAGCTTCGTCGTCGAGCGCATCAGCCATCACTGCGCCGCCTACTTCGACATGGGCCAGGCGACCTGGAAGCAGCCCTGGCAGGGTATGTCGCTCTACGCCTCCTGGAGGCGCTTCGCGGGGCTCGACTTCAGCACCACGATGATGGGTCAGGGGGGCATTCGCGCGCGGGTGAAGTCGCTTCCAGAGGCCCCGCGGGACTGCATCCGATCAGCCTTGGCGCGCCTGGGTATACCGACCGCCGGGGCACTGGACTACATGCATGCCGCGCTGATGGACATCGGCGGCTGGGCGGCGTGGACGCGGCTGCTGCGCTGGGAGGCGGAGCTCGTTGGCGAGCGCGACGACACCATCGAGGAGCTGCTGGCGGTCCGCCTGGCTTGGGACCTATTGGTCTACGAGCACAAGGCGGGAACCGAGCTGAAGCAGCGCTGGCGCGCGGTGTGCGCCGGCCTCCGAAACGCACCGGCCACCCCCGCTCCGCACACGCCCGCCATGGCTGCCAGAT
>JBGSTR010000715.1:0-3360 GCA_041736365.1 Chromatiaceae bacterium
GGCGTGCGCTCGCCCGCCGTCGGCGAGCCGAAGCGCACGCCGCACGCGGTCGCGAGACACCCCTCGTCGATTGCCGCGAGGGGTTGCGATAGCGGCGAGCACGGAATTTTGTTACGTTTCCGTGACATTTTCGCGCTGCACTAGGGAAACCTTGATTCAAGAGTTTCCCGTGCGGGCCAAGGATGGTCCGCCATTTTCGAAGGCGCTTAGCCATCGGAACTGGCGCGCTCCACGAGTCGCGCCTCGGGGAACTCGGGCTGATCACATGCCGGAAGGCAATTGATTGGCGTATCCCCATAGCAACGATCACCACGGAGATCAATCCCGCCTTGGACTACGCGTTCTGGATCGAGCTTGTGCTGTTCGTGGTTCTGCTGGGCTTCTCGGGATTCTTCTCCAGCTCCGAGACGTCGCTGTTCTCTTTGAATTCCGTTCAGTTGGAAAAGATGCAGGCGCAAGGCAATCCTCGCGTCGCCCTGATTCGACGCCTGTTGAGCGAGCCGCGGCGTCTAATCGTCACCATCCTCATCGGCAACGAATTCGTCAACGTTGCCGCATCGGTGCTGTCCGCCGCCATGGTCATCCAGGTGCTCGGCGCGGAGAACAAGTTCTTCAACCTGTTCATCATGGTGCCCATCCTGCTGGTGTTCGGCGAGATCACGCCCAAGGTGCTGGCCATCCGCAACAATGCCGCCTTCGCGACCTTCGAGAGCGGTCCCATCGATACCTTCGCGCGCCTGATTTCGCCGCTGCGTTGGGCGGTGCGAATCGTCGCGGACTGGTTCACGACGCTGATCGTCGGACGGGAGCGCTCGCGCGGGAACATCGTGACCGAGGATATGGTTCGCACCCTCGCCCACGAAGCCGTCGGCGAGGGTACCCTGGACCACATGGAGGCCCAGTTCATCGATCAGATCTTCGACTTCGGAAGCAAGACGGTCGAGGACGTAATGACCCCGCGCGCGGACGTGACCTTCGTCTCCGCCGATGCCTCAGGCGCCGAGATCCTGGAGATCTTCAAGCAAAATCGGCAATCGCGGATGCCGGTCTACAGCGAGCACCGCGACAACATCGTCGGGGTGCTGCATGCCCGCGACCTGCTCGCAATCGACTTCGAGGGGCTGAGCGAGGATCTGCACCCGCTGCCGAGCGTGCTGCGCAAACCCTACTTCGTGCCGGAATCCAAATCCGCGTCGGATCTGTTCGACACCTTTCGGGAGACCAGTCGTTCCCTGGCCCTAGTGGTGGACGAGTACGGCGGCGTCACCGGGCTGGTGAGCATGTCCGATCTGCTGGAATGCATCTTCGGCGATATCCCCAGCCCCTCGGACGAAGCCGACGAGTCTTGGGTACGTCAGCTCGATGAGAATCGCTTCGCCCTGCCCGGCTCGACCCCGATCGAGGACTTCAATGCCAGGTTCTCGAGCACCCTCGAGATCGAAGAGATCCGCACGCTGGGCGGACTCGTCCTGCACCACTTCGGCGAGGTCCCGGGTGAAGGCGAGGCGATTGACGTCCCGCCCTTCCGCTTTCTGGCCGCCCGGGTGGAGGGCAATCGGATTGTCGAGGTCATTGCCGAGCGCGTCGACGGGGCCGGGGAAGAAGACGACGCATTCGCCGCAACCGGCGAAAATTACCGAGAATCGAAAACACCGGCAACGCCGACCGAAGGACCGATGCCGGGTGACGACCAGAGGATGAAAGGCTGATGGACATCGCCGTCACGATGTTGGTGATCGTCGTTTGCCTATTGCTGGAGGGTTTCTTCTCCGGCTCGGAGATCGGGGTGATCAGCGCCGATCAGATCAAGCTGCGCCACGCCGCCGCCAAGGGTTCTAAAGGCGCCCGGCTGGCGATGAAGATGCTCCAGAAGCCCGAATGGCTGCTGTCGACGACGCTGGTCGGCACCAACATCGCGGTCGTCACCAACACCACCATGGTGACGGCGCTGATGCTCCATCTGTTCGGCGAGAAAGGAAGCTGGTTCGCGGTGTTTCTCGCCGCACCCCTGATCTGGGTCTTCGGCGAGATCGTCCCCAAGAGTGTCTTTCAGCAGCGCGCGGATTCGATCACGCCCTACGCGATCTTCCCGCTGCGTTTCTTCTCGATCCTTTTCTACCCCATCCTTCTGGTCTTCAGCGCCATCACCCGCCTGCTGGCGCGCCTCCTCGGCGACACCGAGCGCAATCCATTCACGCTGCGCGAAGAGATCCTGACCATGCTGCAGATGCCCGCCGCGAGCAGCGGCGACATCCAGCCGTCGGAAAAGCAGATGATCCGGCGCATGTTCAACTTCACCGAGACCCGGGTGCAGGATGCCATGCGCCCGCTGATCGAGATCGCGGCGATCGAGCGCGGGGCCACCTGCGGCGAGGCCAGACGCATGGCCGCCGAGAGCGCCCACATCCGGCTCCCCGTCTATTCGGCCCGGGTCGACCGCATCGACGGCATGCTGCACGTGCTCGACCTGCTCGGCGAGGACGAGGAGCGCCCGATCGCCGAGTTCATCCGCGACGCCTTCTATGTGCCCGCAACCAAGAGCATCAGCGACCTGCTCTACCAGATGCGCAAGGGCGGCGAAGTGGTGGCGGTGGTGGTCGATGAGTTCGGCGGGGCCGAGGGCATCGTCACCGTCGAGGATATCGTCGAGGAAGTGGTGGAGGAGCTCCAGGATGAATACGACACCAAGGAGCCCGACGAGGACCTGTTCCAGAAGCTCGACGAACGCGACTACATCACCAGCGGACGCACCGAGATCAGCCAGATCGCCGACGCCCTTGGGATCGAGCTTGCCGCGGGCCACTACTCGACGATCGCCGGGTTCATCCTGAACAAGACCGGCAGCATACCGCCCCACGGCACCAGCATCGAGGAGGGCGCGGTGACGCTGACCGTGCACCGCGCGACGGCGCAGATGATCCAAGAGGTGCGCATCCGCTGGACGGAGTAGCAACCCGACCGCGGATTGGACGGGTACGCCCCGCGGAGAATCCAATCAGGGTGCGATGATCAGCACCGTCTCCGAGGGCCGCAGCAGCTCGTTCGTCCCGACGTCGAACACCACGTCAAGGTAGTACACCGCCCCCTCCAGCTCCACCCGCACCGCCTGCACCCCGAGGCTGTAGACGCGCGCGTCCCGCAGGGCCCCGTTGACCCGGACCTTGACCGGCTGCCCGGGCCTGAACCGTCGCAGCACATTCGCCGTAACCAGCGCCCGGGCGAGCATCTGATCGTCGGGCGCGATCACGAGTAGGGGCTCCTGCTGGAGCGTCTTGTAGATCACCGCCCCGTTCCACACGTTGCGCGCGACGATGATGCCGTCGAAGGGGGCGCGCAGCTCGGTGCGCTCGAGCGCGACCA
>JBGSTR010000752.1:0-3134 GCA_041736365.1 Chromatiaceae bacterium
TCGCGCGACCATGCCCGCCGCGGCCGAAGGTGCCGTCGACATAGGTTCCGCTCGGGTCCATCACCAGGGCCTGCACGCTTTCTCCCAACAAGACCGATGTATGTCGCTGATCGGGCATCAGCGGCTCAGAGCGTCAACGACCCCAGCCCCGCCGCGGACGCCAGCTCGCCTATGCCCTTGTCGTTCAATGCCCGCTCGTTGCGCTCGTTCCATGCCAGCTCGTCCCAGATCTCGAACTTCGCACCTTGGCCGACCACGACCACTCGTTTGTCGAGTGACGCGAACTCCCGCAGGTATTGCGGCAGCAGAATCCGGCCCTGGGCATCGATCTCGACGTCCTGGGCATTACCGATGTACAGACGCTGGATCGCGCGCGCCGTGTCGTCGAACGCGGGCAGCGCGGCGAGCTTGTGCTCGATGACTTCCCACTCCGGCTCGGGATAGAGCAGCAGGCAACGATCGCGATCAACCGTCGCGACCAGCCGGGAGTCACACAGCAACTGGAGACGCTCGCGATACTTGGCCGGTATCGCGAGACGCCCTTTGGCATCCAGATTGACGGTGAACGAGCCCCGAAACACGACTGCCCCCCATGGCGAAGAAGCCCCATTTCCCGGACGTGCCGGCCAGACAGCTCCCTAAATCCCCACCCTGCCCCACTTTTCGCCCATGGTAGACACACCAACCCCCATCGTCAAGAAATCCGCCGGGATTTTTTGTTGATCCTCAGCGACTTAAAGAGGGCGCGAAACAGTCGCTGGAGATGCGGGGTAAATCGAAGTCACCTCAACACGATAGCCGCTATAGCTAAACAATGGCTGAGGATGGGGCAAGTCGGCCGCGCAGATGCCGGTATGGATCGGTCACCGGAGGGGAAGTGGGAGCCGGCCTATAAGCCGGGTTCTGTCGTGGGCAGCCATTCATCTAGAGTGCGCGTCGCCACGCACCTCATGCGACCTACCCGGGGACACGCGCGGGCAGCGCGCCGCAGCCGAGGCTGCATGCCCCCCTATTTGGTCTTGCTCCGAGTGGGGTTTACCGTGCCGTTGATGTTGCCATCAACGCGGTGCGCTCTTACCGCACCATTTCACCCTTACCTCCCACCCGAAAGCGGGATCGGCGGTGTATTTTCTGTGGCACTTTCCGTGGGCTCGCGCCCCCCAGGCATTACCTGGCACCCTGCCCTGAGGAGCCCGGACTTTCCTCCCCGCCCTTTCAGGCGCGGCGGCTGCCCGGCCGACTCCCGGCCGGATTCTAACCTACAAACGCCTCCGGGGCGGTGCTTGAAACGGGAGCGTGAGCCGCCCGAGCGCGCTCGGCAACGAAATGCGGGTTGGACCACGCGGCTCAGCGCCCCGACTCAGCACCCAGTCCCAGCGCGAGGCCCATGCGGTAGAGCGCGTTCTTCTTGGCACCCGTCAAGCGCGCCGCCAGGACCGATGCTTGGCGCAGGGGCAGCTCAGCGGCGAGCACGCGCAGAACCCGCTCGGCCTCGGCGTCGCCCGGACCCGACGCCTGATCATGCCCTTGAATCAAGGTCACAAATTCGCCGAGACGCTGGGTCGCATCGCCCTCCAAACGCAGCTGAAGCTCGGATGCGGTGCCCATGAGAAAGGTCTCGAAGCGTTTCGTCAGCTCCCGCGCAAGGACTACGCGCCGCTGCTCGCCGAGCACCGCACCGAGATCAGCGAGGGTTGCGGTTATGCGTTTGCCGCTTTCGTATAGCACCAGCGTTCCGGGCTCGTCCCTCACCGCCTCGAGCCAAGCGCGACGTTGCGTCATCGTGCGGGGAGGAAAGCCGAGGAACAGGAAGCGATCGCTCGGCAGCCCCGCCGCGGACAAGGCGCAGATGGCCGCGCAGGCACCCGGTATGGGCACGACATCGAAGCCCCGCTCGCGCGCGGCCGCGACTAAGTTGAAACCCGGGTCACTGATGAGTGGCGTCCCGGCATCGCTGACCAATGCGATGTCCTCACCCATCTCCATCGCTTCGAGCAGTCGCCCGGCGGCGGCAGACTCGTTGTGATCGTGATAGGAAATCAGCTTCGCCTGAATGCCGAGGAAGGCGAGGAGACGCCCGGTGTGGCGGGTGTCCTCCGCGGCAACGAGGTCCACCTCCGCCAGCACGGTTCGCGCGCGCTCGGAAATGTCCGCAAGATTGCCGATAGGCGTAGCCACCACGTATAGTAAACCGCGTTTTTGCGCCACAATCCGTCGCCGCCCCCCGCATTGTTCGATACAAAAAACCATGTATAAGCATCGTGTCGCCGCACCCCGTGTGTCCACCTCACGCATCCCTGCGCCATGGCTGTTGGCGGCGCTTGCGCTGGTACTGGTCCTGACCGGTTGTGCCATCAACCCGCAGCAGGAAGAGGCCAAGATCCTGGCTCCGATTGCGGGCGCCGAGCTCAGCCGCGCCGAAACCCTGGAATCCAAGGGCGATGCGAGCGCGGCGGCGGAAATCTATACGAAGCTCGCGAAAGGGGCGCAACCACCCGCCCGTGAACAGCTGCAAATCAGGGCGGCACGCGCCTATCTCTCGGCAGGAAAGACCTCCGAGGCCCGCAACGTCATCGGCGACATTCAGCGTCGCAACCTGACCCCGGCACAGGAGCAAACCCTCCTGCTCGCCGATGCCGACCTCGCCCTGCTGACGGGCCGGCCAAAAGACGCCATCAGCGGCCTCGAGCGGATGCGGCCCTCGACCCTGCCCAAGGATCTCAAGGCTCAGCGACTGGGCACGCTGGCCGCGGCCTACCGACTCGACAACAACCCGGTGGCCGCGGCCACGGCATTGAACGACCTCGACGGGCTGCTTCCAGACACCAATGCGCGCTTGATGAACCAGGTATCGCTGATCTCGACCTTGAGCGTCTTGAGCCCAACCCAGCTGCGCGACCTTGCCCGCAACGGCAGCGGCGCGATGAAGGGCTGGGCCGAGGTTGCCTTGCTCGCCCAGAACCTCGGCGCGGACCCGAAGAAGCTCGAGGCCAGCTACCGGAAGTGGCGCGGTTCCGGCTTTGGTCATCCGGCGCTGCCCGATCTGGCGAAGGCCTATAGCCAAGCGCTGTCCGGCGGCTATGCCGCCGGCGACGCGGTGACCGTCATGCTGCCGCGCAGCGGCCGCTTCGAGA
>JBGSTR010000775.1:0-6003 GCA_041736365.1 Chromatiaceae bacterium
CGCTCGTCGCCCTCGCGATAGATCACGCCCTTCAGGAGCGTGACGGCCAAGGTCGAGAGATCCGGGCCCGCCTCGGTGGCGTCCGCCGCCAAGCCGTCGGGTGGTAGCCGCGCATCCATCATGGCCGCACGAAGATCACGCGCGGCAGACGCGCCCGCCGGTGCACCGGGTCGCCGTCGTCGCCGATCGTGTCCCAGTCGATCAGCTCGCTGGCGCCCTCGTCGACCACCGCCTGGAAGGACTCGCTGCCGAGCTGGAGATAGGCGACCAGCTCGGCCAGGCCGTGGTCGAGCGGCCGGGTGTCGATCAGCTCCCGCAGGGTGACCTGGGCGCGCGCCTGCAGGGCCTGACGGATGTGGCGGGCCAGCCGCGCCTTGTCCACCACCACCTGCTGAAACAGGGCCGATGGGTCCAGATCCTCGCCCCCGTCCTGAAGGCGAATGTTCGCGATCAGGGGCGTACGCGAGGGTGAATACAGCGGGCGCTCCAGGGGCAGCTCGATGGTGGCCGCGGGCTCGGCGATGGTCATGAGGTCGCCCGCCGGCGGCTCCTCGCGCAGCGCCAGGGCCTTGGCCTCGATCCCGTGCAGGATCTCCATGATGCGGCGGTTCTCAAGCCACGCCTGATCGTCCAGAAAGCGTCGCAGCTGCTGGGAGAGCTGTGCCACCGTGCGTTGGGTATGCTCGCCGGCCTCCAGCCAGTCGTAGTGCACGCGCCGCGTGCGTGCGTCCGGATTGAGCGCCGCCACCGGCGGCAGCGCCAGCACGCGGTCGAGCAGGTCGGTCAGCTCTTCTTGGCGCCGACTGGACATCAGCAGATCCCAAAAGGCGCGAAAGCTGCGACCCTGGTCGGAGTCGCCGATGGCATCGCGCTCGCCCATGATCTCTTCGAGCAGCGCGCCCTTGCCGCCCTCCCACAGGGCGATGCGCTCGCGCACCCGCCGGTCGAGCTGGCGGAAGTTGTGCTCCACCTCGCGGAAGTCGGTGAGCAGCTCGCGCGCGAGCTGAAGGAACTGCTGGAAGCGCTCCTTGATGGCCGTGTCGTCCAGCAGGGGGATGTCGCCGGAGCGAATCCGCTCGATCTCGCCGTCGAGCTCGGCGCGCCGCCGCTCGAGCTCCGCGATGCGTTTGACCGGATCGGACTCGCTGCCGTCGCCCATCTGCTTCAATAGCTCGAACAGGGTGAGCAGACGCGACTCCGTCCCCACGAAGAGCCGTTCGGACAACTGGCCGAGCCAGGCGATGGCCTTCTCCGTAGACGGCGTGAGGTCGAACTGGGGCTCGTCGGTCCCGGGGCGATAGAACTTGCGCAGCCAGCCCTTGTCCGGAGCGGCCCAAACGTTCAGATACTCCAGCGCGGGCTTGGGAAACGTGCCGCTGCCGAACTGCTGGCGCAGGGCATAGAGCTCGTCCTCCAACGCCTCTGCGAGATCCGCCGCTGCCATCACCCGCACGTTGGGCGCGACGAAGACCCGGTCCAGAAAGCTCGCCACCAGGGCCGCATGGTCCGAGCGCAACAGCCGCCACGCCGGGTGGTGGCTGCGCAGGGTCTCAAGCGTGGCGAAGTCGATGGTCATGTCGGTCGCGGCCCACTCCGATTCGCGTGTTTATCCGTAGGAGAGCGCGCAGCCGAGTGCTCCCGACTCCATCCTCTCAAGGTTTGGAGTCTCCGGGAATCCCGAGGCGGTTCAATTCATGGTCCCCGCGGCGCGGTTGCGCCGAGCTCAACATTGCTCAGGTTGAAACTCGGGCAGGTCGTAGACGAGTCGATGTCGATGCGAACGCGGGCGAGCTCGTCAACCGACCTCCATCCGGGCGCTTGAGCCAGGTCGACCACGACGGTTCCCGGATTAACGTTCAAACGTTTGCTGCTCGACTCGGTGAAGTGCGGATCCCCCGACTTTCGCCAAAAGATCTGGAGCGCGACGGGCGCCGTGGACCCGTCGCACGTCAAATCGAAGGCAAGCAGCGGGGCATCACGCGCCAAGATGGGCGCGGCCAGCGCATAGTCGACGAACGGATCGTTTCCTACGATTCTCCACTTGCCTTGCGATTTTCCCGCGACCAAGTCGTGGACCGCCTGCACGGCGCTTCCGCGCCGGGTGGAGAACCCGCTGCGGTCGGCGATGGGAGGAGGCAGTACTGTAAACAACTCTGAGCGTGCATCGCGCTCGACCACCGTCACAAACACATACTCCGGTTTCCACGACTCGACGAGATCCACGAAGCGACGCCCTCCGTCGGCCAGCGCGTCGCTCCAATGCAATTGAACGCTTTCGGAAAACGTCGCAGCCATGAATGGGACGAGTGCGTCACCAAACGAGTCGCGCAGCCACAATACCCGCTTCGCGTTTAGCGCTCGCTCGGAGGTGACCCGCACGGGAGGCGCTCCGATCCCACTCTTTGGGGTGTCCGTTGCGGAGACAGCGCCTCGGGCAAGAAGCTCTGTTACGAACTGTACCGGATGGTCGGGGAATGGCTGTACGAGCGGGTCCGGATCGGAGAGATCGGACGCCAGTCGAAGGAACCGAGCCAAATCGCCTCCCGGCCTGCGAGCAACGCTCAGGACTTGGACACCCTGCTCCATGGGCCATCGGAGCGTAGGCTCCAATTCGGTTACGTGCTGGCCGAAGGCCTGGAACCCGAGCGCCGCGCCGAGGCTGTTCCAATGCGTATCGGTTTTATAGAAAAGAGCTTGCGGATAGAGCTTGCTTCCCTCGACTAATGCTTGCCGAAGGTCTACATAAAGATCGTGGCCCACGCCGTCCATCAGGGCGTCGGTGGCGGACGGTTTTGCAGGGGGGGTTGCCCAATCCGGCAGGGGCGCTGGATAGATCGACCCCTTGTTCGGGCCTACCATTACGGAATATAGGCGCACGCCCTTACTGCGGAGCCAGTTATCCCAAGCCGCTGCCGCTACCCCGATCCGCTGCCCCATTGCGACATCGTTCGGAGTCTGGCCGCGGCGAGCTACGGACCGCGTCGAATTGTGCTTGTCACCGAGGTAGAGCCAGCCTGCGCGACCGACGATCACTTGGTCCGGATCCATGCTGATGCCCAGAGGATACAGGCAACGGCTGAGCCAGGTTGAAGCGAAATCGAGGTTGTATAAAAAGGCACGATTCCACCAATGCTGCGGGTTTTGTCCGACCAGGGGGATTCGCGGTACGCCGCCCGCCGAAAGCAAATTGAAGATCGGCGGGATCGCGAGGGCGACGAGCACCGTGGCCAGGAAAAAGAAAACACGCTGCTTCACGTGCCCAATCCTCAGAAATTAAAATACAGAAATACCGAGCTCGTCGTGGCAAGCGTGAAGTACATGCCGACGCTGAATAGGACTGCGCCTCCGGCCGTCTTGCCTGTCCCCGGGTTGCTGCTTATTAATTGGAAGGCGTTCTTTTGTGAAATGATTACAAAGGCGATCGCGATAGCACAGTAAGCTGGGGCGTGGCCAGCCATGCCATTGGGGAGGAAGCGGAGCAGAACGTCGGTCAACCAGCCACCCCACGCAAGGTTTGAGGTTGGAATGGCAGACACGGGAACCCCGAACGCTGAGTCGAGATCCAGCATTCCCCCCAGAACCCTGAGCGCATCGTCCATGGTATTCGCGCGAAAGAACACCCAAGCCACGGCGACAAACAGAAATGTGACGAGCCAGGCCGCGGCCGCCGGCAGCGGTCGTCCATAAGAACGCCACAGGCGATTTGCTACCAAGCCTCCCCCGTGGAGCGCACCCCAAAGCACAAACATCCAGCTCGCCCCATGCCACAGCCCGCCGAGCACAAAGGTGGCCAACAAGTTGAAGTAGGTTCTCGCCTCGGAGCGCCGGCTGCCGCCGAGCGGGATATATAGATAATCCCGAAGGAAGCGACTCAGCGTGATGTGCCATCGGCGCCAGAACTCTTGGATATCTAACGCCTTGTATGGCGAATTGAAATTCAGGGGAAGCATTATGTTGAAAAGTAACGCCGCGCCGATCGCCATGTCGCAGTATCCGCTGAAATCGAAATACAGCTGGAAGGTGTAGGAAAGGGTGGTCGCCCAGGCCCCGAAAAAATCCAGCTCACGTCCACCGTCAAAACCTTCGATTGCCCAAATAGAGAACGTGTCGGCGATTGCGACCTTCTTGAATAATCCGATGCCGAAAATAAACAGCCCAAGGAAGATATTTCGGTAATTTACGATTAGCGCCCGCCGAGACGCGAACTGCGGCATCATCTCCCGGTGATGAACGATTGGCCCTGCAATTAATTGAGGGAAAAAGGTTACGAACAATGCATAGCTGAGAAAGTCGTACTCGGCGGTTTCGCCTCGGTAGCTATCGACAAGATAGGCGATCTGCTGAAAGGTGAAAAAGCTGATTGCAAGCGGAAGCACTATCCCGGGAAGCGTATGCTCTGCTCCCAACGCAAGATTTACGTTCTCGACCAGGAAATCAGCATACTTGTAATAAGCCAGCAGGCCCAGATTCGCCGTGACTCCAACAGCGAGCAGCATCCTCGCTGAAACCGCATTGTGCCGTCGTGCACGGTTCCGCGAAAAACTACTACCGATTGCGAAATTCACAAGCATCGATCCCAGGATGAGCGGGAGATACGCGACGTTCCAAAATGCGTAGAAAAACAGGCTTGCGGCTACCAGCCACGCGCGGGAAGCTAGTGGAAGACGCTGCTGGTTCAGCCAGAAGTAGACGAAAAAAGTAATGGGCAGAAATGCGAGAATAAACTGCCAAGAGTTGAACAACATTGCGAAATGCTCAGCGATAGCTAAATACGTGTTCCCGCGCTTCGGCGCCGGAAACATAGCGTTACTTCCGCGGGAAAATTATGGCTGACTTGACGCTCGTTCTTAAGTCTGGTCGAGGGGAGCGCTTCGGCGAGTTTTTTGGTTTGAACGAGCGGGCCCTGACGAGCCGGCCTGATTGTAATCGCCCAACGTCGGCGTGGCCAGCCGAGCTCGCCTAGGCGGTTGGAGACTCATCTCCCATTGCGTGCTCGCGCGGGAAGTTGCGCATTCGTTGCGATTCCTTCGACATCGATTCCGTGCTCGGCCAGCGGAGGTGTTTAGCGGTGCGTGAAACGGCATGGCGCGCTCCGCGCGAGGTCAGAGCCCCACGCGTGGCGCGTCTCGTGCCGATGAGGGATCGCGTGTCTCTACTATGTGTGCTGCGATCCACAACGGCGGCGCGGGTCCTGCGCCTTCGCCGTCGTTGGCGTCGGTCTCCCGAACGCTGGAATCCAGAAATAGTGCCGGGTCGGGCGCGGCGCCCGATATTGTCGTCCCGCTTTCGCGGGAATGACGTTCTTTCGCGGGGATGACGGCTGGTGCGAGCTATCAGCGGTCGGTCGGCTCGGCCCCGGTCGCGTAGGCGGTGAGGATCGGGACTTGTCCGGCAAGGCCGCGGTCGACGAGGCTTGGCAGGATTCCGTTGAGGCGGGCGAAGATGCTCTCGGGAAAGCCCACGTACGCCTCCTTGCGGTCGCGCTCGATGGCACGGACGATCGCCAGGGCGACCGGTCCCGGCGAGTCCATGTGCATCAGGCCGCGCTCGGCCATGGCGTGGACCACTGGCGGATTGAGCGGCGTCTTGACGGCCCGCGGAGAGACATAGGTCACGCCGACTCCGGTTCCCGTAAGCTCTCGGCGCAGGGCCTGGGAAAACCCGCGCAGGGCGAATTTGCTGGCGGAATAGGCGGCGAAGAGGGGAAACCCGATGCTGCCGAACATGGAGCCCACGTTGACGATCCGTCCGTGCCGTCGCTCCAGCATGCCGGGCAGGACCGCCCGAGTGAGCTGCATGGGGGCCTCCAGGTTGATCTTGATCAGGCGCGAGATCATGCCCGGGTCCTCGTCTTGGTAGGGGCAGAACTCCAGCACCCCGGCGAGGTTGATCAGTAGGTCCAACCCGCCCCATTCGCGCTCCGCCAGGGCGATGGCCGCGTCGCGGCTTTCCGCTCGGGTCACGTCGCCGATGGCCATCAGGGGCGCGGCGCCCAGCGGTTGC
>JBGSTR010000795.1:0-3489 GCA_041736365.1 Chromatiaceae bacterium
CTGGTGTTCGAGCTCCCGGCCGGGGCCTATGCGACCGCCGTGCTGCGCGAGCTGATCGATTGGGAACGCGACGACGAGCCGGGTGTCGATCCGGGCGAGTAGAGCCCGCGGACCCGACTGACGACACTTCCGCGGTTGCGCGTGCCGATCAAGCAGCGGGAGTCGATCCGCGCCGCGCCTTGTTCGGATTGCGCAGCAGCACATAGGCGGCACCGCCGCCGCCATCGCGCCGGGTGGCGGAGCAGAATGCCAATACCTGGTCGTAAAGACGCAGCCAGTAATTGACCTTGTGCTTCAACACCGGCGGTCCGGACGAGGATCTGGATCCCTTGCCGTGAATGATGCGCGCACAGCGAACCCGGCGCCGGGCGCATTCGGCGAGGAACTCCGCCAGGATCTCGCGCGCGGCATCTACGCGCAGTCCGTGCAGGTCGACCTCAAGCCCTACTTCTATGGCGCCGCGCTGCAGGTCGGCGAGGACGCGGCGTTGCACGCCCGGACGGACAAACAGCAAATAGTCCCCGGTTTCGACCTCGTTCTCGGACAGGATCGCGGCGTCGTTCGCGCCCGGTAGCTCGGGCGCGCGCGGTCGCGGGATCGGGGGCGGTCGGCTTCGGTAGGGCTCCGTGCCCTCGTGGCGCAGCGGCTTGGCGTCCTGAACCTCGTCACGAAACAATTCCAAATCAGCTTCTTGGATTTGCTTCTTCATGTATAGTCACGCAGGCTTGCCCGGTCTGGAGCCAGTATACCAAGGGGGGCGTGTTGGCGCGGCTCGGATGCCCGCACGCGGTCTTTCCAGTATCATTCGACGGTTGCCGGACGCTCGACCCTAGCCGCTGAGCGGCGCGGCCCGGGCTCGGATACGTGGCGGTCGAAGACCGCAAACTGAAGTTCGCCTCGTCCCTATGAAGATTCTTCTCAGCAACGACGACGGTTATCGATCGCCGGGGTTGATCGCGCTTGCCGAGGCGCTGCGACGCTTCGGGGAGGTCATGGTCGTGGCACCGGAACGGGATCGCAGCGGGGCCAGCAACTCTCTGACGCTGGACCTGCCGTTGCGTGCCCAACGCATGGCCAACGGTTTCATTTCTGTCGACGGGACGCCGACCGATTGTGTGCATGTCGCGATAACGGGTCTGCTCGCGGAGGAGCCCGATATCGTGATCGCAGGGATCAACCATGGCCCCAATCTGGGCGATGATGTGCTGTATTCCGGAACCGTGGCCGCCGCCACGGAGGGTAGGTTCCTGGGGCTGCCGGCCATTGCAGTATCCATCGACGCCTTCGAGCCGCAGCATCTGGACACCGCCGCCCGGGTGGTGGTGGAGCTGTTGGAGCGAATACCGGAAGCGGCCTTCGAGTCGAATCTGATCCTCAATGTGAATGTACCGGACGTCCCCTACGCGGCACTCAAAGGCTACTCGGCGACTCGGCTCGGCCACCGGCACAAGGCGGAGCCGGTAGTCGCTTCGCGCGACCCGCGAGGTCGGACGATCTATTGGGTCGGACCCGCCGGTCCGGAGCAGGACGCCGGCCCCGGCACTGATTTCCATGCCCTTCGCAACGGCTTCGTCTCGGTTACCCCGCTACAGGTGGACCTAACCCGCCATAGCGCACTGGATTCGCTTGGAAGATGGCTGGACGCACACCACTGATGGAGGACGCGGTTCAACGCGGCATTGGCATGACCTCGCGGCGTACCCGCGAACGTCTGTTGCTACGCCTGCGCGAGGCCGGGATCACAAGCCGCGACGTGCTTGCCGTGATCCGCGACGTGCCGCGCCATCTCTTCGTCGACGAGGCGCTTGCGAGTCGCGCCTACGAAGATTCCGCTTTGCCGATCGGTCACGGTCAAACCATTTCGCAACCCTATACGGTTGCGCGCATGACGCAGGCCCTGCTGGAGCCCGCGCACCCGTCTACGGTGCTCGAGATCGGGACCGGCTCCGGGTTTCAAACCGCGGTGCTCGCCCACCTCGTGCGTCGGGTTTACAGCGTCGAGCGCATCGAGGCGCTGCTGCTGCGGGCACAGCAGCGGCTACGCCTGCTGAAGCTGCGAAACGTGCGTTTTCGTCACGGTGACGGTGCGATGGGGTGGACCGAGTATGCGCCCTACGACGCGATTCTGGTGACCGCGGCGCCCCGGGGCGTGCCTAGGGTGCTTGCGGAGCAGCTCGCGCCGGGGGGTTGCATGGTGCTGCCGATCGGCGATGACGATCGTCAAGAGCTGGTCCGCATCCGGCGCACCGAAGGGGGATTCGAGCAAGAGGTGCTCGAGTCGGTCAGTTTTGTACCTTGGCTTGGGGGCGTTTCCTGATGCAGATCTTTTCCGCCCTCTACGATCGGGTGATGTTGTGGTCGCGGCATCGCTGGGCGCCCTACTATCTGGCGGCCCTGAGCTTCGCCGAGTCGTCGTTCTTTCCCATCCCGCCGGACGTGATGCTCGCGCCGATGAGCATGGCGAATCCCCGGCGTAGCTGGTGGTTCGCGGCACTCACCACGCTGGCCTCGGTGGCCGGCGGATTGCTCGGGTACGCGATCGGCTTGTTCGCGTTCGATTTGATTCAGCCTTGGGTCGGGGAGGGCGGGCGTTACCATGCGGGCTTCCTGCAGGCCAAGGCCTGGTTTGATGAGTGGGGTGCGTGGGCGGTGTTCGTCGCCGGCTTCTCGCCGATTCCATACAAGGTTTTCACCATCACCGCCGGCGTTCTTTCGATGGCGTTGGTGCCCTTCGTAGTCGCGTCGGCGGTTGGGCGGGGGGCGAGATTCTTCCTGGTCGCGGCGCTCATGGCGTGGGGCGGCGAGCGCATGGAGGGGACGCTGCGCCGTTATGTTGACCGCATCGGCTGGATCATGGTGGGTTTGATCGCCCTGGTGATCCTCGTCAATACGATGTGACTCCCGCGCCGAATAGTCCACGTTCGGCAGCGAGTGCGCCGCGCGCGAACACCGCCACGTGCGATCCGCGAGCATCGTCGATCGCCCATCGCCGGTGCTCGTTCGTCGGCGGGTACGGCTTGGGCTCTGGCGTGGCTTGAGACAGAGGAGACGGCATGCGACAGGCGTCAAGCGGCCAAGCCGACGAGCGGCAACGTGACGCGCGCCCCGGCGGGCGCAACCGGGTGATCGTGTCGCCGGCGCTGTGGCTGCTTGCCATGCTCATCGCCGGACTGCTCGGCGGCTGCGCGTCCACCGGTCCCGCCCCGGTCGGTGGTTGGGATTGGAAAGGTCCCGTTCCCGATGGCTATTATCTGGTGCGCAAGGGCGATAGCCTGGCGAAGATCGCCAAGAAGCGGGGTGTAAGCCACCGTTCGCTGGCGCGATGGAACGGCCTGAAATCGCCCTATACGATCTATGCCGGACGACTGATTCGCATCCAGCCGCCGGACGGCAAACGCGTGGCGGGCGGATCCAAGGCCTCTAAGTCCACGAAAAGCAGCCGACGCGCGGGTACGTCGACGAGCGTCGCGGCCGCGTCGGAAGCGCCGG
>JBGSTR010000800.1:0-1811 GCA_041736365.1 Chromatiaceae bacterium
CCGAGGCGGTGATCGCCTTGACGATGGCGCGCATGGAGTCGTCCAGTCCGCCCGGGGTGTCCATGCGCAGGATCAGCAGCTCCGCGCTCGACGCTTGGGCGCCCGCGAGCGCATCTTGCACGTAGTCGGCGGTGGCCGGGCCGATGGCGCCGTCGATGTCGATTACCACCGCCTCGCGGCCACCTTGGGCCAATGCCGGCCCCAGAAGCAGCCAGCCCGGCAGCAACGTCAACCAAGCCCATCTCGCAACCCGGTCCATGACACGCCCCCGCAAAAACGGCAATCTAAAGCTTAGACAGGATCGCGCCGGATGGTTGAGCAAACGTGCTCAACCCTGATGCCTCGTGACGAGCGCCGGCCGCGCCCCACCCTCCGGCACCATGGGAGAGCATCCATGCACGAGATTCGGGTTCAGAACGAGCCGTTCGATATCGCCGCCGAGCAGGAACGTCTGTGGCGGGGCCGCCCCCAAGTGGGCGCCGTGGTCAGCTTCATCGGCTTGATGCGGGATATCAACGAGGGGGCCGACGTCGGCACCATGACCCTGGAGCACTATCCGGGCATGACCGAGAAGGCGCTGAGGAACATCGCCGAGGAGGCGGCCGCGCGCTGGGAGATCGACGCGATCAGCATCGTGCACCGCGTCGGAACGCTGGCGCCCCAAGATCCGATCGTGCTGGTCGGCGTCGCCAGCCGCCATCGCGGCGAGGCCTTTCGGGCCTGCGAGCTCATCATCGACTATCTGAAGACCCGCGCCCCCTTCTGGAAGAAAGAGACCACCGCCGAGGGCGAGCGCTGGGTAGCGGCGCGCGGCTCCGACGACGACGCGGCCGATCGCTGGCGCGGCTGAATCGCAGCGCAGCCAACGATCGGCTCAGCGCGCCGGGAGCATCCCTTCCCGCACCACGAATTCGGCGATCGTCTCCAGACCCACGCCGCTGCGCAGATTGGTCATGACGAACGGCCGATCGCCTCGCATGCGCCGGGCATCGCTCGCCATCACCTCCAGTGAAGCGCCGACGTACGGGGCGAGATCGATCTTGTTGATCACCAGCAGATCCGAGCGCGTAATCCCCGGGCCGCCCTTGCGCGGGATCTTCTCGCCCTCGGCCACGTCGATGACATAGAGGGTGAGGTCGGCGAGCTCCGGGCTGAAGGTTGCAGCCAGATTGTCGCCGCCGCTCTCGATGAAGATCAGGTCCAAGTCCGGGAACCGCTTCTGCAAGTCCTCCACCGCTGCGAGATTCATGGAGGCATCCTCGCGGATCGCGGTATGCGGGCAGCCGCCGGTCTCGACCCCGACGATCCGCTCCGCCTCCAATGCTTGGGAGCGGATGAGGAATTCGGCGTCCTCGCGGGTATAGATGTCGTTGGTGACGACCGCAATGTGATATGCCGCCCGCAGTCGCTTGCACAAGGCGTCGAGCAGCGCGGTCTTCCCGGAGCCGACCGGACCGCCGACCCCGACGCGCAGTGGAGAGGATTCAGCCATCGCTTCCTCGTATCAGATGATTCAGGATCGGAATAGGCGCGTGTATTGGGTCTCGTGGGCACCGCTGGCAATCGCCAAGGCGTGGCTGGAGGCGCCGATTTCATCGTCCGCGAGGTCCCGGGCCAAAGCGACCGCCGCCGGGATTCGGGCGCCCAGATCGGCAAGCAGCTGCTGGCCCCGGGTCTGACCGAGCGGCACCAGCTTGACTCCCGCGAGCACCAGATTTTCCAGCCACGACCAAGCGTAGCCTAAGGCCGCCGCATCCTCGTCCACGCGCCAAGCCGCGGCCGCGAACGCGAATCCCGCGAGCTGGCTGCGC
>JBGSTR010000035.1:0-16515 GCA_041736365.1 Chromatiaceae bacterium
CCTGGGCCCGGTCTTGAGCCCGGGGCCGAGCCTCTCCGCCGCCCGCGGATCGGTCCCTCAGGTTGGCCACTTGTCCGCCGACCTGACCCCGATCCCCTGCACGCTCCGCGAGCTTGCCGCTGGCTGCCCCTTCGGCACGTACCTTGCCCAAGTCCGGGGCCTTGAGCTGGCGGTCGCCTCCCGTGACGCGCCCGCGCGCCTCGTTCCGATCCACGTTGACGTTCTGACGGGCGGAGGCGAAGCGATTCTCGGTGGAGCTGTCGCGGTAGCGCACCCCGCCGCGCCGCTCCGGATTGTGCTCCCACTTCTTGACCTCGTTGCCGACGATCCCCTTGTTGACCGTGACGTCGCCGCGGTTGACGGTGCGGTCGACGTCGAGATTGCGGTTCACCTGGACGTTGGACGGGTTGCGCCAGCCGTTGTCGTTCCAGTAATTGGGCTGGCTCCAGTAGGACCCGCCGCCGTAGTAGCCGGGGCCGCCGTAATAGAGTCGGTCGTTGTCGTTGTCGTCCCACATGATGGCTGCGGTGAGCAGGCCGCCGACCAAGGCGCCGGCGCCGAAGCCGATGAGTCCCTCGTTGCCGGAGCTGGTGGTCGTCGCCTCCGTGGTTGTGGGATAGACGACGGTACTGGCGGGGACCACGGTGCCGGAGGGGAAAGAGGACGTGTAGCTGCTGGTGGCATCGGCGTAGGCATCCGGGTAATAGGCCGTGGCCGGGGGAGCGGATTGGCCGTAGGCCTTGACCGGGTCGTAGACAGGTACATAGACCGTCTCGGGCTGGGCGGGCTGGATCACGATGGTATCGCCGGCCTTCTCCACACGCTGCTGCTCGGTACTGGCCAAGGCCCCCGCCTTCTCCGCCTCTCGGCGCAGGCGCTGGATGGCATCGGTGAGATCGTCCTCCTGAGCCAGAACCGCATCGCCCAGGTCCTGGGTCCAATCCAGGTTGTCGCTCATAAAGGCGAGCACGCTCGGGAAGAAGACCAGGGCCTTGACGCTGTCGTCCCAGGGCTCTTCCTTGACCGCCTTGTCCAGTGCCTCGCCCTTCAGGTCCTCGCGATCCTTGAGCCAGCGGCTCGCCTGGACCACGTCCAGCGGATAAGTAGACGCCATCAGGATCTGGGCGACCAAGGCGTCCGGATAGAGCGCGATGGGCGCGACGAGCTGCTGGATCTGTTCCGCCGGGATTGGGTCGGTCGATTTGTCGGCGGCCAGGGCCGGGGCGCCGACGCTCAGGGTCACGACCAGAAGCGACGCCGTAACCAGGCGTGCGAGGGTGGGCATGGGTGGTCCTCCGGGTGGTGGGGTCTGTCGTTCTACCGGGCGCAACGGGTCTGCCCGGACGGGCGATCGGGAGTCGGATCGGGATTCCATGTTACCCAAGGTCTTGGATCTGGCACTATCCGATTTCCGCAGGGGCCGACAAGGAGCGATAGGCACGGCGACGCGTCAAGGCAAGAGGGATATAAGTAGGACCTGGTTCCCACATACCAGCAATGGTTTATGCTAGCGCCCCGACTCGGATGCTCGAAGAAGGCAATCGCATGCCCGGACGCGTGCATGGCCGGGGTTCGGGGCCTACCTGGCCCCGCTCAATCCCGATCGCAATCCACAAATGAGGTTAGCGGATCATGTTCAATAAGATCGCCGAAAGTCTGAGATCCTCGAAAAGCTTCAGCCTCGCCAAGGCGTTCCGACGCCTGGGCTGGTCCGGCTTCTGGCTGCAAATCGTAGCGGGCGCCTTCCCGCTGCTCCTGATGCTCTATATGTTCGTGTTCAGCGGGGCCGAGGGCGCGCCCCGGACCGGACTCCCGTTGGTGGAATACCTGACGATCGCGAGCTTCCTGATCCTGGTCTTCACGACCTACTGGTTCTACCGCTATATCGGACTTGCCCGGCGCATCGAGGAGACCGGAAGCCGGCCATCCCAGTCCGCCTTGATGGCGACCGTGTGGACGGGTGTCGTCGCCAGCGTCACGGGCATCTTGTTTTCTATGCTGGTCATGCTGCTGGAGGTAGGGCATCTGCTCTTCTATTTCCTATCGGCCCCCCAGGCCGGCGTCCCGGTCATTCAGCCTCAGGGGATGGCGAGTGCGAGCTGGGTTTCCGCGGTAGACCTGATGAGCCTGCTGTCCCTCCTGATCACCTTGGGCGCGGAGGTGGCGGTGCTGGTCTTTGGGCTGTGGCTCCTGTTCCGGACCACGCAAAGCTCGGCTGAGTACGCGTGAGGGCTTGCGCTAGAGCGGCTCGACGCTCCGCTCGTAGGGTGCAATGGCCGTCGCCTCGATCCGGTACCCGGCGTCGGCCAGCTCGCTGTTGGTCGGCGTGACCTTGAGGATGCCGGTGACCCAGACGGTATCGAAGGTCTGACCCTCAAAGGCCAGCTCGGGCGGCAGCCGGACATAGACGGTCTGGTTGGCCGGGGGCGGCGGCACGTGGATGCAGGCGCCGTAATAGGGGACCAGAAGGAATTCCGCAATCTTCGAGGTATCCGCTTCCAAGGGCACGACGAAGCCGGGCAGCCGCACCAGCTTGCCGTCGAGCTCGGGCACCACCGGGGCCTCTGCCCAAAGCTGCTTCAGCTTGTTCAACAGCTCTTTGGCGCGCGGGTCGTCGTCCTCCAGGCTGTTTGCGTCGTACTGCCCGAGCAGGGTGTCCGGCTGCCAGTCCGCCGGGATCAGGCTATCCCAGTCGAGCTCTTGAGCGACCGGGGTCGGAGCCGCGGTCTGGTCGGGGGCCTGGCCGCTGGCCGACTGACCGTCGCATCCGCCAAGGCACGCAGCCAGCAGAAGGGCCGTCAGGAGATAGATCGAACGCATGGACCAGTCCTCCGGAAACGTGCAGATTCAGACGCGGATCGCCAGACCGTCGGCAAGAGACAGGCGATAGGCCCGGTAGCCAGCGATTGTCCCGACCAGGAACCCAGCGGCCAGGACCGCCGCGAGCAACAGGGCCTCCTTGCCGGTCAAGGGACCGATGCCGATCAGGAGTCCGAGCCGATCGGCGATCAGGGGTCCGACCGCGACCAGCAGTCCGTAAAGCAGCGCGACCCCCAGCAGGATGCCGAGCAGGGTAAGAAAGAGCGCCTCGCCCATGATCAGCACGAGCACATGGATCGGGCGCGCCCCCACGGAGCGCAGGATCGCCATCTCCCGGCGCCGTTCGTTGAGGCTGGTCAGGAGCGCGGTCAGCATCCCGAACAGCCCCACCACCACCACAAAGGCCGAGACGACTAGGAGCGCCCGCTCGCCCACGCCGATCAGGCCCCACAGCTCGGCCAAAGCCACCCCCGGGAGTATGGCGAGCAGGGGCTCTTCGGGGTAGTCGTTGATCGCACGTTGGACCTGAAAGGTCGCGATGCGCGACTTGAGTCCCACCAGGATCGCGGTGATGGCCTTCGGGGTCAGACCTCCGGCGGCCGCCAAGGCGCGGGTCTGTTCGGCGTCTGCGGAGCGGCCCGCGGAAGGCGCGCCCGATTCCCAGCCGATATGGATCGCCTCGATCGCGGCGAGGCTCGTATGCACGGTGCGATCCACTGGGGTGCCGGTGGGCGCGAGGATACCTGCCACCCGAAAGGGCTTGTCGGTGTGACGGGCAAAGCCGACGTCCCCCGTGCCGTGGGCGAGCACGATGGAGTCGCCCAGCCGATAGCCAAGGGTGCGCGCCACCTCCGAGCCCAGGACGGCGTCGTAGAGGTCGTCGAAGCGCACGCCCTGCGCTAACACGAGCGGCCGGTCCCGACCGTAACGGTAGCGGTCGAAATAGGCCGCGGTGGTGCCGAGTACCCGGAATCCCCGGTGCGAGTCGCCCAGGGACAGGGGGATGGTCCAGGCGACCTTGGGCAGGCTGGCGATGTCCTGGTAACTCTCCCAGGAGATGTTATTGGTGGCGTTGCCGATGCGGAAGACCGCATAGAGCAGCAGGTTAATGGGGCCGCTACGGGCGCCGACGATCAGGTCGGTGCCGGAGAGGGTGTTGGCGAAGCCCTCGCGCACCTCGCCGCGCAACCGCTCGACGCCGATCAGCAAGGTCACGCTGAGTCCTATCGAGAGGACAGTCAGCAGGGCTGTGAAACGTCGGTTGAGCAGGCTCTTCCAGGCGAGCGCGAGGATCGGCATAGGTCAGCTGGTTCCGAGCGTGGGCGCGGCGCCGTTCAGCTCGGCGAGCCGCAGGGTGCGGTCGAAGAATCCCTCGAGTCCCGCGTCGTGGCTGACGAAGATCAGTGTCAGTCCGGCCTCCCGGCATTCCCGGAACAGGAGTCGGACGAAGGACTCGCGCCGGTCGGCATCGAGTGCGGAGGTGGGCTCGTCGGCGATCAGGATCTCCGGGGCGCCCATCAATGCCCGTGCCGCGGCCACCCTCTGCTGCTGCCCGACCGAGAGCTCCGTCACCGGGCGGGCGACCAGGGCCGGATCGCCCATGTCCAGGTGTCCGAGCAGGCGCCTCGCCTCGGCCTCCAGGCTCCCCGCGCGGGCCAGGGCACGGGAGCGGCGTCGGCGCGAGAAGCGGCAGGGCAGCGCGACGTTTTCCACCATGGAGAGATAGGGGATCAGGTTGAACATCTGAAAGACATAGCCGACGTGGTCGGCGCGGAACCGATCACGCTTCACCGCCCCCAGGCGATGCAGGGGCTGGCCCAGCACGTCCAGGGTGCCGCCGCTCACCTGGAGCACCCCGGCGAGTAGCCCGAGCAGGGTGGTCTTGCCGCTGCCGCTCGGTCCCTCGATAAAGACCCGCTCGCCGCGCATGATGTCGAGTTGCTCGATCGCCAGCACGATCGGCGCCTCACGCCGCCAGCGGAAGCCAAGGTCGCGGATGCTGATAATGGGCCCGACATCGCCGTTTTGGCTGCTCATCCCGAGATGGCGTTGCCCGGGCTAGAACGGAACGAAGCGCACGACCGCTTCACGGGGCGTCAGTTCGGCACCGCCCTGGCCCTCGTGGGTCGCGTATTGAACCAGTACGCGCTCCAGGGCGGGGAATCCGGCAAACAGACCGAGCGCCGCGGCGCTCAGCGACTCGGGGCGGTCACATTCGAAACCATAGACCACCGTGAAATCGGCATGCCCCTCCTTGCCCTGATGGTCGTGATTGGTTGGTCCGTCGGCAAACGCGGCGTCGATCGCGGCTTCCTCAAGTCTGCAACCGGCCTCGGTGTTGAAGCGGATCATGGAATCCCCGGCCATGAGGTTCTGTTTGGCTAATATCAGTGTCGCCCGCTCGTCGTCCGTGCGCGGTGCGCGCTCGAAGCCGATCAGGCTCACCGCCGGGCTGTTCAGCTCAACCGAGACCCGGGAGCCCTCGGCTGCGATGCTCAGGTGGGCGACGCCATGCACATGTGGTGCCCCTTGTCGGTGTGCGGTGTCCTGGGCAATCGCCGTGGCAGCACTCAGCCCGATCAGGATTGATGTCAGTGCCGGGACGTAGGCATTCATTGGCATAAAGGCCTCTTTTAGAAACGGTTGTTCGCAGAGCATCAGCAGCGGATGACCAAGTGTTTTTGCCCGGCGCAGCGACCACGTTTAACGTTCTTTGCGGGCGCATCCGGCGCAGGTTCCGATGACCTCGACGACCGGTCGCAGGGGCCGAAAGCCGGTCTCGTGCGCCGCGCAGCCGAGACTGCGGCTGATCGCCTCGTTTTCGATCTCGGTGACCGCTCCGCAGGCGTCGCAGATGAGAAATTGACTCGAGTGAGGATGCTCCGGGTGGTTGCAGCCCACGAAGGCGTGCAGACTTTCAAGTTTGTGCACCAGGCCCTGCTCAAGCAGAAAGTCGAGTGCGCGATAGACCGTGGGCGGGGCGAGCGCGCGAGTGCCCTCGCGCATGGCATCGAGGATCTCATAGGCGCCGAGCGGACGCGCCGACCGACAGAGGATTTCCAGAACGCGTCGCCGCTGGGCGGTGAGCCTTACCCCGCGGGCGTGGCAGAGCCCTTCGGCGCGGGTGAGCACCTCATCGGTCGAAGTCTTCTCCATTCGGCTAGTCTCCCGGTTGAGCCGCCACGGCTCTGCATTGCGCACGGCGTCGGCTGAGGAAGCGGCTCAGGAGTGCGGAGCCGACATAAACGCTTCCGGCAAGTAAGACCATGGTCGGTCCCGCGGGCAGGTCCGGCCCATAGGACAGTGCCAGCCCCGCGGAGGTGAAGACCCCGCCGAGCAGGGTCGCGATCAGCATCATACTGCCGAGCGAGTGCACATAGTGGCCTGCAATGGCGGCGGGGAGGGTCAGCAACGCGATCACCAGGATCAGGCCGACGACCTGAATCAACAACACCACGGTGACCGCCACCAGGCAGAGCAGCAGAAGATAGAAGAAGGCGACCGGCACGCCGCGTAACCGGGCGAATTCCTCGTCGAAGGTCACGGCCAGCAACTGCCGGTAGAACAGTGCGACCGTGACGATCAGCGCCAGGTCCAAACCGACCATAAACCAGATCTCGCGACGTGGAACCAGAAGGATGTTCCCGAATAGAAAGCTCATGAGATCGGTGCTGTAGCCGGGCGTTTTGGCGATGAAGAGGATTCCGATGGCCATGCCGATGGCCCAGAGCGCACCGATGAGTGTGTCCTCCTGGGCGTTCCAGGCGAGTCGGATCATGCCGATCAGCACGGCCGAGAGGACGGCGGCGATGAGTGCCCCGATCAGGGGGTCGAAGCCGAAATACAGGGCCGCGCCCATGCCGCCCAGGACCGAATGGGCGATCCCTCCGGCCATGAAGGCAATGCGCTTGACCACCACAAAGGTTCCGATCACGCCGCATCCGATGCTCGCGAGCAGCCCGGCGAGCAGGGCCGTCTGCAGGAAGGCATGTTGTCCAAGCGCCTGGATGAACTCCGTCATGATCAGTGCCTGTGAGCCAGGCCCGGTGTGCTCGCGCCATGCGCGACCTGGCGAATGTTGTCGCCATAAAGCCGGTGCACCAGATCGCCGTCGACGCTTTCGGTGTGATGACAAACCAGTGTGCGGTTCAGGCAGGCCACGCGGTCGACGTACCCGGAGATGAAGGCGATGTCGTGTGAGACGACCAGGATGGTCAGCCGCTCGTTGAGTCGCGCGAGCAGGTCGAAGATGTCGCCTTCCATGCGTTGGTCGATGTTGGCCGTGGGCTCGTCCAGGATCAGGATCGCCGGCTCGGAGACCAGGGCGCGGGCGAGCAGGACGCGCTGGAGCTGGCCGCCGGAGAGTGTGCCGATGCGCCGATCGACGAGGTCCAGTGCTTCGACCTCCGCGAGCACCCGACGGGCCGCGGCATGATCACTCGATCGGTACCAGCCGAGCATCGGTCCGGTCCCGAGTCTGCCCAGCAGCACCACCTGCTCGACGCAGATCGGGAAGTCTCGCGGAAAGGTCGGGAACTGCGGGACATAGCCGACGCGCCGAACCGCCTGGCGCGGGGTCCGGCCGAGGACGCGGATCTCGCCCCATTGCGGCTCCAGGATCCCGAGCACGAGTTTCAAGAGGGTACTCTTGCCGCCTGCGTTGGGACCGACCAGGCCGATGAACTCGCGATCGAGGATCTCCAGATTCACCGTGTCGAGGACGGGCGACTCGCCATAGGAGAAGGTCAGGCCCCGGATGCTGATCACGCTGTTCCTCGCCGCGTCGGCCGACGGCATGATCTCGTGCGCGGCCGCCATCATGGCTGACCCGCCTCGGCGATCAGGTCCGCAGCCTGACGGAGTGTCGTGAAATAGTCGGCGGCCAGGGGGTCGATCACGACGCATTGCCCGCCGATCTCCTGCGCGACCTGCTCGGCGGAGGCGGTGTTGAACTGGGGTTCGGCGAAGATGACGCGAATGCCTTCGCGCCGGGCCTGATCGATCAAAGCTGCCAGGGCGCGTGCGCCGGGCTCCTTGCCCGCGCGCTCGATGGCGACCTGCTCAAGTCCGTAGTCCTCGGCGAAATAGCCCCAGGCGGGGTGGTAGACCATGAACCGGCGGTTCTCCAGGCCGCTGAGCCGCTCACGGATTGACGCGTCCAGGGCGTCCAGCTCGGCCGCAAAGCGCTCGAAGTTGGCGTCAAAGTCTCCGGCATGCTCGGGTGCGATCTCGCTCAGCGCGTCGCGAATGGCAGCGCCCATCATCTTCACGCGACGTGGGCTGGTCCAGATATGGGGGTCGATCGCGTCCTGCCCGTCATGAGCATGGTCGTGATGATGATCCGGGTCATCGGCACGCAGCTCGATCCCGGCGCGCGCATCGAGCACGCGCATGCGCTGATTGGCAGCCATCAGCCGCGGCATCCAGGCGTCCTCAAAGGCGACACCGATGCGCACATACAGATCGGCATCGGCCAGCGCTGTCATCTGGCGTGCGGTCGGCTCATAGGCGTGCGGATTCTGCCCGGGCTGGACCAGAGCGGTCACACGCACATGCTCCGCACCGATCCTTGAGACGAAGGTCTCCTGCGGGATGACGCTGACGAAAACCGACACCGGATCGGCCGCCGCGACGCCGCCCCGCAGCAGCACCAGGGGCAGAGCCAGGAGCACAACCAGGCGCACAATGGTGGGTAAGCGGGGGAGGGGACTTCGCATCGATGGGTTGTCCTGTTGAATCAATCATCGTCTACCAGACTGGTACAGTATAACGTCTTGAGCAGCGGTGCCAGACCCGAATGAGGGTCGGGGAAGAACCCAGGCGGCAACGCAAGAGGATGCGCCACGCCGGCGATCACCGCGCCGTGGCGTGGTGATTTTTGGCCGGTGTTTCCGGCGTGACTCGGATAAACTGACGGTTCGGGTTTCCCGCAACACTTGGGTTCACGCTGGACGCGCTCGCCGACATGACCACTTCCTCACCACTGCTCTGGTCGCAGCTCTTTTGGGCGGTCGGGCTCAGTCTGTACGTTCTTGTTGTCCTCTTCGTGACCCGCATCCCGTATGGCGCGATGGTCGCGCGCGGGATGGAGCCGATCCGGGCGGTCTACTACAACCGCAAGATTGTGCACATGTTGGCCGGTGGCGTTGGATCACTCATGGTTCCGCTGGTCTTCACCAGTCCATGGTATCCGCTGATCTGCGGGCTGTTGCTGACGCTGCTGACTTTCAGTGCCCATGCCACCGGGCTGCGGTTCTACTGGTTCCAAACCGACGAGAACCGCAACGACGTCAAATTTGCGCTGATGTGGGCGCTGTCGGTTTCGCTGCTCTGGTCGCTGCTCGACAACCCCTGGCTGGCCATTCTGCCGGCGCTCTATATGGCGTTCGGCGACGGGGTGACCGGGATTGCGCGCAACCTGCTGGTGCGCCGCCGCTCCAAGAGTCCGATCGGCAATGTCTTCATGCTGATCGTCTGCGCACCCTTGGGATGGGTGATCGGCGGACTCGCGGAGCCCGCTATCCCGGTCTGGGGTCTAATCTCGGCCATCGTGGCGACCTGGATCGAGCGCTATGAGTTTGGCCCGATCGACGACAACGTCCTGATCACGGTGGCGGCATCGGCGGTGCTTTTGCTCGGGACCTACCTCGGTCCGCTGGTCTGAGCAGGACCTGAACGGGTTTGCGATCGGTCCGACGGGGTGCGTCGCATGGCCGGTGAGCGGGGCCGAACGATGACGTTAAACCGCGTCCCCGCTAAGCGCCGTGGATGCACCAAACGTCGACCTCACTCGAAAGCTAGCATCTCGCTCTGGACGCGGTTTAGAACACGCGGGTGAGGGCGAGCCCGGCAAGCACCAAAAAAATCAGCCCGCTCAACTGATGAAGCCGATGCAGAGGCATCACCTGGAGCAGACGGCAGCCGACCCAGACGCCGAGTGCGGAGGTCAGTGCCAGCGCCGCCGTGGCGCCGGTCCATACGGCAAGGGGTGGCAGCGTCGCCCCGAGCCCGGCGATCGCCAATTGTGTCTTGTCGCCCATCTCGGCCAGAAAGATCATCGAAAAGGTCGCGAGAACGATGCCCTTGTGACTCCAGTTCTGGTCGGGGGCGTCCTCGTCGGCCTCCTCGGCACGCAACGCAATCACCCCGAATACGGCGAACAGGATGGCCACGGCAGCCGCCAAGAGCCGCTCCGGGATCCATTTTGCAAGCCCCACGCCGAAGATCACCGCGAGGCTGTTCAGGACCACAAAGGCGGCCACTGCGCCGATCAGGACCGGCCAGCGTCGATGGCGCGCTGCGAGGGTCATGCAAACCAACTGTGACTTGTCGCCAAGCTCGGCCAGAAAGATGACGCCAAAGGTCGTCATGGCGGCCCAGATCCAGTCATTGAGAGGCGAGACGACGACGTCGGTCATGTTGCGGAGCGCTGCAGGGGTGAGCGGCGTAGGGCGCCATCAAGGCCGCGCGATGCTGACGAGTCGCCGAGCTATTGTCAACAGAGCAGAGTCGGGGGCTTCAACAGCAGGGGTATGCTGATTCTGTCAACACGGCTTTGCGGCGAAGGCCAGGCCCGGTTAGCATCCACCTGCATCCGCACTGCCCCACACAGTCCAGCACAGCTCATCACAGCTCATCACAGTACCGGAGAGATTCTCGATGCCCGGCATAGCACCACGACCACGCGCGATGCTCCTGACTCTATGCCCGATGCTCCTGGCATTGTCAGTCCAGCCACTGAATGCGGCAGATCGGGCCGCGGAAGAGTCGGCCCCGGTCGGCGAAATAACGGGCACCAAGATGCTCACCCACCCGGACTGGTTCAAAGAGAGCTTTCTCGACATCGCCGAGGACGTGAGCGAAGCGGCCGATGCCGGCAAGCATGTCATCCTGGTGATGGAGATGAACGGTTGCCCCTACTGCTACAAGATGGTCCAGGACAACTTCGCGAACGCGCCCTATCGCGACTTCATCCAAGAGCACTTCGATGTGATTGCGCTCAACACGAAAGGCGATCGCGAGGTCGCCGTGACTGCGGATATGTCGATGTCCGAGAAAGAGGTGGCGGATCTCTATCAGGTGCGGTTCACCCCGACACTGGTTTTCCTTGACGGCTCCAACCGCCCGGTCGCGCGTTTGAGCGGCTATCGCAATCCCGATGATTTCAAGGTCGTCCTCGATTTCGTTCAGGAGCGGGCGTATGAGCGGCAGACCCTGAACGACTACGCCGCCGCAAAGGCGGCGACCGCTGTCTATAGCTTTCGCGATGATCCGCAGATCCAAGCCATAGACGATTTGAGCCGCGTGACCGAACGGCCGCTTGCCGTGTTGTTCGAGGATGCCGGCTGCGTCGCCTGCGATCAGCTCCACGACGGGCATCTGGCCGATCCGCAGATCCGCGAGATCCTCAATGGCCTGACCCTGGTTCGGCTCGATACGCGGTCCGAGGCGGCCATGATCGACCCGGCCGGGAAGGCGACCACACCCAAAGCCTTCGCCGAGTCATTGGGGATTCAGTACCGTCCGAGCATCGTGCTGTTCGACGGCGGACGCGAGATCACCCGAATCGAGAGCATGCTCTATCGTTACCACTTCGGTGGTGTCCTGGAGTATGTTGCCGGCCGGCATTACGAGCGGTACCCGGACAGTCCGTTCGACTATATCGATGTTAAGACCGCCGAGCTGACTGCAGCCGGCAAGGACGTGGCGATTTCCGACGAATGAGACGCGCGGCCGTGCGCGTCGATCGCCGTGCGAGCAGTTCCGTTGTGGAACAGGCGATTGCGCTCGTGGCAGACGCGGGTTGCAGTCGATGACAGTCAATCTTAATGGAGAGTCTCAGCATGCAGGTGATCAACCAGACTGGAATCCGCGCCGCCCGAGTGTCCCGGTGCCTGAGCGCGGCCGCGTTGAGTGCGGCACTGCTGGGCATGGCCGGTTGCGGCGGGGATCTGGTGGCGCCGGACAGCGTTCTCGAAAAACCGGGAGCGGAGGCATTCTATAACCAGATCGCCAATACCTGCGGGCATCATTCGCTCGGCAATACGCCCCTGAATTACCTCATCAACATCAGCAACGGCGACGATAACGACTATTTTCTCGACGAGACCAGCAAGTTGTATTACGGCCGAATCGACCGGAAAACCTACGCGACCGACATGAACGGCTTCTTCCCGACCGACACCAATACGCCGGCATTGAATTGCATCTTCGCGCAGCTCGATCAAACCGCCCAGCCTTGACCGCTGCCGGTCCGGTCGCGGCTGTGGGGCATGTCCCGGTGTTGCCGGTTAGCCTAGATTCGGCAGTTGAACGGCCCCTGGAGTGCGTCCCGCGTGGTGCCCGGCAAGACGCGACGAGGCGTCGTAGTGGTTCTACGACAACGCGTTGCAACGCAGTCGGGCGCCGCGCGGGGCGTGCTCCAGGGGCCGTAGCGGCCATCACCCGGCGGGTGAGGCGTCATGTGGCCGATATCCTCAACGGCGTCAAACCCTTGCATGCGGCATGAAGCGGTCAACTGCCGGATCCAGCGTTATAGCCCGCGCACTCCCGCGATGAGCGCACCGCGCCGGGATCGCCAACCGGTCTACGGGAGCGAGCGGTACGACGACGACCTCCTTCTAAAGGTCCCGGTTCTGCTGTGGCTGGCGCTTGCCTTCTCGGTTCGTCACCTCCTGCTACTCGGGATCACCTTTTTACCGACGACCGGGGAGGAAATCGAAATCTTCCGCAACCTCGTCCGGCCTGAATTCCTCTTCGCGGATCTCCCGGCGGCGGCCGTGCTGCTGGCCGGGTTCAGACGCCGCCGTCCCTGCCCCGGCTGGGTAAGTCGGATCTGGCGACACGCTCGTGAGATCCTCACCGTCTCGATCGTCCTGTATCTGGGACTCCTGATCCGCCATCTGCTCGCGTCCGGGGAGTCCCTCGTCCAGGCGATCGACGAGCCACTCTTAATATCCGTCCTGTTCAGCCTGGCAGTGGTTGCGTATCTCTGGCGCTCGCCGCTCGTGGCGGATGTGCTGCGGGACTGTCCGGGGCGTCTGGATTGATGGCGCGCCCGGATCACCAGCCGAGCCATTGGAGCGTCCTGGCATCGGGGATCTGCGCACTGATCCTCACCATGGGTATTGCACGCTTTGCCTACACGCCGATGATCCCGGTCCTGCAGGCGCAGACCGGCATAGGCGAGGCGCTCGCCGGCTGGCTGGCCGGGTGGAATTACTTGGGCTACCTGTCCGGCGTGCTGGTCATCAGTCGGCTTCGGGATCTGCGTCTGAAGGATCGGCTCTACCGCGCCGGTCTGGTTCTGGCCGTGCTGACAACCCTGATGATGGCGCTGGGCGACTCGCCCCTTCTCTGGGGTGCGAGCCGCTTCCTGGCGGGTCTGAGCAGTGCAGCCGGGCTGATGCTCGGCTCGGGTCTGATTCTGAACTGGCTGATCCGGCATGACCATCGCAGCGAGCTTGGCGTGCATTTCACCGGGCTCGGACTGGGAATCGTCGTGGGTGTTCTGGTGGTGGTTGCGTCCGGTTACGTTCTGGATTGGCGGGGCCAGTGGTTTGCGTTGACCCTCGTCGGGGCCATGCTGCTGATTCCGGCATGGCTGGGACTGCCGACGCCCGACCGCGGGCAGCAGCTCTCGACGCGCCATTTGGACGCGGCACCCGAGCCCTCACCAACCTGGTTGTGGCTGTTGCAGGGGGCCTATGTCTGCGCCGGCTTCGGATATGTGATCAACGCCACCTTCACCGTCCTGATCACCGAGCAGCAGGCGCTGTTGCAAGGGCTGGGCGACTGGATGTGGCTCCTGGTCGGTCTGGCTGCCATCCCGGCACCGATCCTGTGGGATCGTGTCGCGCGGCGTCTGGGCTATCTGCGTGCACTGCAGGTTGCCTTCGGTCTGCAGATCATTGGCATCCTGCTGCCCGTCTTCAGCGGGTCGCTCCCGGCCGCGATCCTGAGCGCCGTCCTGTTCGGCGCGACCTTCATCGGCATCGTCTCTTTGGTCCTGACTATGGTCGGGGTGCGTTATCCTGCACATCCGTCACGCATCATGGCGCGCTTGACCCTGGGTTATGGTGTTGCCCAGATCCTGGGACCTGTCGTCGCGGGCGAGGTCGCCGAGGTGAGCGGAACCTTCGATGGATCACTCATGGTGGTGGCGGCACTGATGGTCCTGGGGTTGCTGAGTCTGCAAGCGATGACGCGATTCTCGACGCCAACCGCAGCAACCGGTTAAGCAACGGACAATGGAATCAAGCATGACGACACGGGTGCGGGCATCGAAACGCGAGATCTTTGGTTGGGCGATGTTCGATTTCGCCAACCAGGCCTATACCCTGCTGATCATCACGGTCGTCTTCGGCGACCTCTTCACGCGCGTCATCGTCGGCGATGCGCCGGATTATCGCCTCGGCAATCTGCTCTGGAGCCTGGCGCTCTCCACCAGTTATCTGGTGGTGGTGGTTTGCTCCCCCGTCGCCGGCGCCATCATGGATTATACGGCGAGCAAGAAACGCTTCCTCTTTGCGAGCTATCTGCTGACGGTGGTCGCGACGGCCGCGCTCTATTTCGTCGCACCCGGCTATGCCCTGCTCGGCGTGCTGCTCCTGATCGTCTCGAACTTCGCCTATTCGATCGGCGAGGCATTCATCGCGAGTTTCCTGCCCGGATTAGGTCCGCCCGAGGACCTGGGCAAGATCTCCGGATTCGGTTGGGCGTTGGGCTATGTCGGCGGCATGGTCTCGGCGGTCTTCGTGCTTTTGGTCCTGGGCGATGTCAGCGCCGAGAACTTCGAGCGTATCCGTTGGGTCGGGCCTTGGGCCGCCGCCTTCTTCCTGATTGCGGCCATTCCGACCTTTCTCTGGGTTCAGGAGCGCGGTCGGGCACGCGCCCTGCCGCCCGGAACCGGCATCATGCGACTGGGCATCGCAAGGGTTCGCCAGACGCTGACCCATCTGCGCACCCATCGCGATCTGGGCGTGCTCTTCGTCTCGGTCTTCTTCTCGATGAGCGGCATCTACATCATCATCGCCTACGCCTTCATCTACGGCGCACAGGTCATCGGCTGGGATGCGTCGGTGCGGACCCTGATGTTTGTCCTGGTGCAGATCACCGCGGCCGTCGGCGCGCTCGGATTTGGATTCATCCAAGACCGACTCGGTGCGCTGCGGACCTACGTCATCACCTTGGTCATGTGGGTGCTGGCGATCGCGCTCATCTATCTGACGCCGCTCCTGAGCGAGTTGGCGCGCGACGTCCTGGGGCGCGATTGGCCGGCGCAGTACATCTTTCTGGTGGTCGGCTGTGTGGCGGGGCTGAGCCTCGGCGCCTGTCAGTCCGCTACCCGCACCCTGGTCGGACTCTTCTCGCCGCTGTCGCGCTCGGGCGAACTCTTCGGCTTCTGGGGCCTGTCCATGAAGCTGGCCGGGATGTTCGGACTGCTCGCAATCGGGCTCCTGCAGGTCCTGGTGGGGCTGCAGACCGCGATCCTCTTCTGCGTGCTGCTGTTCGCGCTCGCCCTGGTTGTCGCCTTGCGCGTCGACGAGGGCCGCGGACGCGCGGTCGCTGCGGCCCATGATGCCGGGGAAATCGTCTGGTAGGGGATCGGCGAGGCCTGAAGCGACTCGATCGAATCGTTTCGTCATGGACATCGAGGGCCATAGGACTGCCGGGCGTAGGGCGGATCTCAGTCTAGACCCGCGGAAGCTCGCTCCGGCCACGCAGATGACGGTCCACACCGAACGCGCACTGCCGGCCTTCCCGGATAGCCCAGACCACCAGTGATTGACCGCGCCGGACATCGCCGCAGGCAAACACATCCGGCCGGCTGGCACGATAATCCCGATCATTCGCTGCTACGTTGCCGCGCGCGTCCAACGTCAAGTCCAGTCGGGCGATGACGTCCTCATGGGCCGGATGACGGTAGCCGATGGCGATGAGCACGAGTTGGGCCGGCAGCCGCCAGCGCTCCCCCGAGACCGGACGGCGCTGCCAACCGCCCCGGTCATCCATCCACCATTGCAGCCGTTGCAGCGTCACGGACCCCACGCGATGGCGATCGCCCTCGAAGGCCAGCGTATCCCAGCCCCAGAGGCGGCGACTACCCTCCGCGTCGTGGTCGTTCGGGGTGAACTCCGGAACCGGCTCGGGCCAATTCAGGAGCAGATCGCCCCGAGGCGGCGGAGCGGCATGGTATTGAATCTGGGTAACGCTGCGTGCACCCTGCCGAATCGCGGTCCCGACGCAATCCGAGCCCGTGTCGCCGCCGCCGATGACGACGACATCCAGCCCACGTGCGTCGATCTCCGGGTCCGCGTGCTGTCGCGCCGGATTGACTCGCCGATTCTGACGGGTCAAATAATCGAGCGCGAAATGGATCCCCTCGAGCGAACGGCCGGGCACCCGGACATCCCGAGGCGTGGTCGAGCCGCAGGCGAGAACCAAGGCGTCCACGTCATCGAGGAGGTCGACGGGGTCCGGATCGTCCCCGACCTGCGCGCCGGTAACGAAGCGCACGCCCTCCTCTCGCATTTGGGCGAGGCGCCGATCCAGCACCCACTTCTCGAGCCGAAAGTCGGGTATGCCGTAACGCAACAGCCCGCCGATCTCGGCGTCTCGCTCGTAGACGGTGACCCGGTGGCCCGCACGAGCGAGCTGTTGAGCACAAGCGAGACCGGCCGGACCCGAGCCGAC
>JBGSTR010000040.1:0-2753 GCA_041736365.1 Chromatiaceae bacterium
CCGCGCCCGTGGTGGCCCTTGCGCAAGAGGGCCGGGGCCCCGGCCTGCACGAAGCCGTAGCCGATCACCCAGGCGGCGAGGAAGCTGCCCACCTCGATGTGGTTCCATCCGGTCACCGAGGCCAGGAACACCGGCAGACCCACCACGAACCAGATGTCCCGGGAGCCGAACAGGAAGTAGCGCGCGCCGGACAGGATGTTGATCTCGCGGGTCTTGGAGAAGATCTGGCTGATCTTGGCCTTCGCCTTGCCCTGTCCGAGCCCCATCGGCAAGCGCAGCCAGGCGAAGAGATAGACCACGAAGAGCATGGCCGCCATGCCGCCCATGGCCCAGCGGAACCCGATCAAGTACAACAACAGCCCGCCCAGGAAGAAGCCGATCCCCTTCAGGGTGTTCTTGGACCCGGTGAGCACGGCGACCCACTTGAACAGCCGGGTGTCGGCATTCTCGCCCTTGGGGATCACCAGCTTGACGCTGGACTTTGCGCTCATCTTGTTCAGGTCCTTGGCGATGCCCGAGAGTGCCATTGCGGTCATCACGTAGGGTACCGACAGCCAGGTGGGATCCACCGCGAGCATCCCGAGCGCAAAGACCTGCAGGAAGCCACCCGCGACCATGGTGCGGTTAAGCCCGACGTGGGAGGCGATCCAGCCGCCCAGGCCGTTGGTGATGATGCCGAACACCTCGTAGAACAGGAACAGGAAGGCGATCGACAAGGGGCTGTAGCCCAGGTTGTGGAAGTGCAGCACCACCAGCATGTGGATGGCGCCGTCGGTCAGGGTGAAGGCCCAGTAGGCCCCGGTGACGACCAGATAGGTGCGCAGCCCTTGTTCCACGGCTACATCATCCGTGCCATCTTGACGGCCAGATCCATCATCCGGTTTACGTAGCCCCACTCGTTGTCGTACCAGGCGTAGATCTTCACCTGGGTGCCGTCGATGACCATGGTCGAGAGTGCGTCGACGATCGAGGAGCGCGGGTCGCCCTTGTAATCGACCGAGACCAGGGGTCGTTCCTCGTAGCCCAGGATGCCCTTGAGCTCGCCCTCGGCGGCCGCCTTGAACAAGCCGTTGACCTCTTCCACCGTCACCGGGCGCGCCGCCTCGAAGACGAAGTCGGTCAGCGACGCGTTGAGCAGAGGCACGCGCACCGCGTGGCCGTTCAGCTTGCCCGCCAGCTCGGGAAAGATCTTGGTGATCGCCTTGGCCGAGCCGGTCGAGGTCGGGATCAGGGACTCGCCGCAGGCGCGCGCCCGGCGCAGGTCCTTGTGGCCCACGTCGACGATGGTCTGGGTGTTGGTGATGTCGTGGATGGTGGTCATGCAGCCGTGCACGATGCCGATCCCCTCGTGCATGACCTTGACCACCGGGGCGAGACAGTTGGTGGTGCAGGATGCGGCCGTGACGATGTCGTGCAGTGCCGGGTCGTAGAGGTGGTCGTTGATGCCGTAGACCACATTGAGTGCCGGCTCGGGCACCGGGGCGGAGACCAGGACTTTCTTGATGCCGTGCGCGAAATAGGGCCCCAGGGCGCCCTCGGTCTTGAACCGGCCAGAGCACTCGATCATCAGGTCCACGCCCTTGGCGCTCCAGTCGACGTCCTCGGGTTTGGCGGACATGCTGAACCCGATCTCCTTGCCGTCAACCACGATGGCGCCCTCGCGGGATGAAATCTCGCGCCGCCAGCGCCCGTGGACCGAGTCGAACTCCAGCAAGTGGGCGTGGCACGCGGCGTCGCCCTTGATCTCGTTGATATGGACGATCTCGATCTCCGGGGAGTCCCAGCCGGCGCGCAGCCCCAGCTTGCCCATCCGACCGAACCCGTTGATGCCGACGCGAATCGCCATGGTTTTATTCTCCTGCTGCGAGTATGGAAAAGGATTGGGACGCGACCGGCCGGCGTGCGGCTGCTGGGCGGCGTCTCTTGCGAAGTGCGTTGGCGCTCTAGCCCGCGATCCAGGCCCGGACCTGATCCGGTCCGGGGACGCCGCCCGAGTGCACGAGCCGGCCGTCGATCACCACGCCCGGCGTCGACATCACCCCGTAGGACATGATCTCGGCGATCTCCGTGACCTTCTCGAGCGCGATCTCCACCCCCGCCTCCTTCGCGGCTTGCGCGATGACGTTGGCGGTGATCTCGCAGTTGCGGCAACCGGAGCCGAGGACCTTGATGTTCTTCATGTTGCTATCCGTTGTTCAGGCGTCTGCATCGACGCGGGTCGGCTTGAATGCGACGATGTTTGCCGAGCACACGAAGGCCTCGACGCCGCGCCCCGGAAACCAGTCCCCGATCATCTCCCGGCTCTCGGGCTTGAGATCGACCCGCACTCCGGTGAAGCCCGCGGCTGCGAGCCCGCTCTCGATCTCATCCACGCTCGCGGCGCCCGCGACGCAGCCGCTGAGCAGATCCGGGTCGTTGCGCAAGGATTCGGGAAGGGGGGTCGTTGCGACGATGTCGGAGATCGCCAGCCGCCCTCCGGGCTTGAGCACGCGGAATGATTCCCGGAACACGCGCTGCTTTTGCGGCGATAGATTGATCACGCAATTGGACATGATCACGTCCACGCTGTTGTCCGCCACCGGCAGGGCCTCGATCTCCCCGAGCCGGAGATCCACGTTGTCGAAGCCCTCGCGCCGTGCGTTCGCCCGCGCCTTGGCGAGCATCTCCGGGGTCATGTCGACGCCGATCACGCGGCCGGTCGGACCGACTTGTCGCGCCGCCAGGAAGCAGTCGAAGCCGGCGCCCGAGCCGAG
>JBGSTR010000053.1:0-4114 GCA_041736365.1 Chromatiaceae bacterium
GGACGTCGACTTCGAGCGCGTGCTCAGCCGTGCCCGGGCGGAGCACGCGGAATGGACGCTGGGCGCCCTGCTTCGGCCGTGCTGGTTCGAGCCGACCTTCCACAAGCACGCCGGAAAGCTGTGCTCCGGGATTCAGATCCATACCGACAACCGCCACTACCGCCATCAGGTGTTCCGGCCCTACCGGCTGGTCGCACTGTTGCTCAAGTGCCTGCGTCTGGAGTACCCGGACTATCCGATTTGGCGCGAGTTTCACTATGAATACGAGACCGACCGCCTCGCCATCGACCTGCTCTCGGGGGGCACCTTCCTGCGGGAATGGGTCGACGACCCACACGCACAACCGGCCGACCTGGAGCGGCGACTGAGCGCGGACGAGTCGCGGTGGACGGAGGAGAGCCTGCCGCTGCACGTCTACGGCTGATTTGGCGCGCCGCGCCGATGCTCGACTTGCGCGGCGAATGGGAACGGGTCGACCACCCAAGAAATCCATTTCTCGCACTGGCCGACAGGCCGAAACCGAGTACATTATTCGCACCCCACCCGGAGCGCCGTTGCGATGTAAAGAGCCAACGGCGACCGAGCAAGGATGCCCGGTCCGTGCCCGCCCCGAACCGTCGCCGAGCCTTATAGACCCGCCGTCCGACCAGCGGCCCCGATCGGGGTGCGCGCTCCGGCTTCGGCATGTGGGCGGGGACTTAGGGAGACGCTGATTAATGCCTTCCATGGCTTTAATCAGCTCGCGATCCGAGAGGCGCGACTCTCGGATCGCTTCATTTTCAAGCACTTAAGGTGCTCCGAAATGCCGAGCCATCCCTGGCCCGAACGGGAAACGCTTTAAATCAGCGTTTCCGTAGCCCTGGATCATTCCGCGGAAGAACCACCCATGCACCTGCCCCCACTGCTCGCGGCAACCTCCCCTCGGCGGCTCCTGCTCTCGATCCTGTTGTCGCTCCTGCTCGCAGCCGTCGCCCTGCCGGCACTTGCCGCGGCGGACCCGGACGGCACGATCGACTGGGGGACCATGACCGTCGGGCTGCTCGGTGGTCTCGCCCTGTTCCTCTACGGCATGGACATGATGGCCGACGCCCTCAAGGCGGTCGCCGGCGAGCGCATGAAGAACATCCTGGCGAAGCTCACGGCCAATCGCTTCCTCGGCGTGCTCACCGGGGCCTTCGTCACCGCGATCATTCAGTCGTCGTCCGTGACCACGGTCCTGATCGTCGGGTTCGTCACCGCAGGCCTGATGTCGCTGTCCCAGTCCATTGGCGTGATCATGGGCGCCAACATCGGCACCACCATCACGGCCCAGATCGTCGCCTTCAAGGTCACCAAGGCCGCACTGCTGATGGTCGCCATCGGCTTCGGCATGCTGTTCGCCGCGAAGAACGAAAAAATCAAGAAGTACGGCGCCATGCTCATGGGGCTGGGGCTGATCTTCTTCGGCATGAACGTAATGGGCGAATCGATGCAGCCCTTGCGCAGCTACGAGCCGTTCCTTGACCTGATGCGGACCATGGACAACCCGCTGGTCGGGGTCCTGATCGCCGCCGCGTTCACCGCGATCATCCAGTCCTCGTCGGCCGCCACGGGTATCGTCATCGTCATGGCGGCCCAGGGATTCATCAGTCTGCAGGCCGGTATCGCCCTGGCGTTCGGCTCCAATATCGGGACCTGCGCCACGGCGCTGCTCGCCGTGATCGGCAAGCCCAGGGAGGCGGTGCGGGCCGCAGTGGTCCATCTAATGTTCAATGTCGCGGGCGTCGTCATTTGGCTGCCCCTGATCGGGGTGCTCGCCGCGGCCGTCACCGCCGTGTCGCCGGCGTACCCGAATCTCTCCGGGACCGCGCGCCTGGCGGCGGAAACACCGCGTCAGATCGCCAACGCGCACAGCTTCTTCAACATCGCGAACACCCTGATCTTCATCTGGTTCACCGGAGCCATCGCGCGTTTCGTGGAACGGCTGATACCGGATCGCCCGCTCGCCGAGGCGGACCTCATCGTGCGTCCGAAATACCTAAACGACGAGCTGTTGGGGACCCCAACCTTCGCGTTGGACCGGGTGCGGCTGGAAATCCTGCACATGGGCGAGACCGTGAACGAGATGCTGACGCGAATCATGCCCGCCATCATCGCCGGCGATCGGGACGGGTTGGAGACCGTCAGACGCATGGACGATGCGGTGGACGTCCTCTACGCGGCGATCGTCGAGTACCTGGGAAAGATCAGCAAACAGCCCTTGGCCGATAAAGAAATGAGGGAATTTCTGCGGCTGATGGAGGCGGTGATCAACCTGGAGAACATCGGCGACATCGTGGAGACCAACCTGGTCGTCCTGGGTCACGATCGGATCGATCAGGCAATCGCCGTCAGCGAGCCCACCCAGGAGGTTCTCAATCGCTTTCAAAGCGCGATCACGAAGGCGGTCAAGGCCGCCGTCGTGGCGGTGGGTCAGCACAGCGAGACCGCCGCCCAGAGTGTCGTCGGCATGAAGAGCGAGATCAACCGCATCGCAGACTCCGCGGCGCTGCACGAGACCCGGCGCCTGGTCGCCGAGGAGCCGAACCGGATTCCGGCCTACACGCTGGAGGTCGACATTATCGAGAAACAGAAACGCATCTATTACTTCGCCAAGCGCATGGCGAAGACGGTGCTGCCGGAGGCGGTAAACACGGAGTAACGTTCGCGGGTTCCCGCGGGTAAAGCGCTGCGACACGGTCGTGGCTGGCGGGTGGCCCGGGAGGTCCAGCCGGTCCCGCCGCTCAGGCCTCTTCCCGCCCCAGCTTACGCCGCTCCGCCTCGTCTCTCGCCGCTTCGATTTCGCGCAGGATACTCTCCAGATCCGCCTCCAGGTTGCGGCCCTTGAAGTGACCGGTGAGCGTCACGTCGGGGGTGAGATTGCCGCTTTCGTAGATGTACCAGATTTCCTTGCCGTAGCTGGTAGTCAGCAATTCGGGCGCGAACTGTCCGAAGTAGGCGGCGAGATTATCGACATCCCGCTCCAACATCCGGGCCGCGTTGTTGTTTGCCGCGGCGTCGACCGCCTGGGGCAGATCGATGATCACCGGGCCATCGGCATCGATCAACACGTTGAATTCGGAGAGGTCACCGTGGACCAGCCCGCCGCAAAGCATCTTGACGACCTCCGCGATCAGCAAGCCGTGATAGTGCAGCGCCTGCTCACCGGTTAGCTCCAAATCGTTGAGCCGGGGCGCGGCATCACCGTGCTCGTCCACGACCAGCTCCATGAGCAGCACGCCTTCGATGAAGTTGTAGGGTCGCGGAACCCGTACACCGGCCGCCGCCAGCCGGTAGAGTGCATCGACCTCCGTATTCTGCCAGACGTCCTCCTGCTCCTTGCGCCCGTAGCGAGTGCCCTTGGCCATCGCGCGCGCCTGTCGGCTGTTGCGTACCTTGCGGCCCTCTCGATACAAGGCCTGACTGTGAAAACCGCGCTTGTTCGCCTCCTTGTAGACCTTTGCGCAGCGAATCGCTCCCTCCGAGCGAACCACATAGACCGCGGCCTCCTTACCACTCTTCAGCGGCCGGATCACCTCGTCGACAAGGCCGTCGCGAATCAGCTGCTCGAGACTCTTTGGTGCTTTCATAGTCGCCTTTCGGTGCGCGCCGGGCGGGCAAATGAATCCAGCCGGGCCGCGACCCAACGGTGTGGACGCGGGGCCGCAAGCCGCGCGGCGAGACCCGAGGTCAAATCAATCCTGATAGGATTGGGCTGGAGCCAAAACGGAGCCAACCATGCAAAAATTGATGAGCATGCTCATCCTGCTCATACCGGGATTGGAGATGATTACGCTGTGGACCGGCCTACTCTTTATCCTGGTCGAGTCGGCCTTCCACGGGCCGACCACCAACCTGGTCGCGGATATCATCGCACGCGGCGAGGTGCAGCCGATCACGCTCATTGTCAGCGGCGCCTTTTTTTTGATTGTCAGCGTGTCGCTCGCGGTGGCCGCATGGCGCGGCGTGTAGGCGCGAGGCGCATTCCGATCGCAACCAAGCCCGCTCGGAAACGCAGCCCGCACGGGTCTCCACCCAAGCAGCAGCAGCTCAACCGCCGCCCCGGGCGAGCTCGAGCGGCTCGTCGAGCGCCTTG
>JBGSTR010000071.1:0-5483 GCA_041736365.1 Chromatiaceae bacterium
GCCGCGCCAGCGCGGCGTGGGTCCCGTTCGGGAGCGCGCGCTGCACGTGGGGCCAACCGGCGAAGCTGCGCAGCCAGTAGCGACGGCGCGCGCTTTCGTGGCGTATGAAGTCTTGGAATCGGATCGGCTGACTGCCTTTCCAACTGCCGTCGCGATCGCGGTAATCGGGGATGCCCGAGCCGGTGCTGCAACCGGCACCGGTAATCACGAATAGCGACCGGGCTCGGGCCAAAAGCCCAGCAAGATGCTCCGCCAGTCGCTCGCCGTCCGCCGCCGGCGCGTTCTCCAGCGGTTGGGCCGGCACGGCGCTCAAGTCAATCGTGTCTCCGCAAAGAACTATACCAATGCCGGGATCTGGACCCCGGCCCGGGTTGGCGATCGAAGGATCCGGTGGACAGCGGCAGCGATCGCTACAGCATGCCGAGCTGTAGCTTGGCCTCGTCGCTCATCTGCTCCTGGCTCCAAGGCGGATCCCAGACCAGCTCCACGTTGATTTCATTGACGCCCTCGACGGTCGCGGCGGCGTCCTTAACCATCAGCGGCATCATCCCGGCGACCGGACAAGCGGGTGCGGTGAGTGTCATGTCGATGTCGACGTCGCCGTTGGATTTGATGTCGATCCGATAGATGAGCCCAAGATCGTAAATGTTGACCGGGATCTCCGGGTCGTAGACCCGACGCAGCGCCTCGATGATCGGCTCGCGCAGCTCCTCGGGATCCATTTTTTCGACGCCCTCCGCCACGGCGTGATGCTCGTGGTTGCCCGCCTGCTCTTCGTCTCTTCCAAAGCCGGCGAAACGCGCCAATCTGTTCATGGTCGACCTCTGGACAGAAACACTGATATTGAAACCTTGGCCTTTGGCCGCTCGTTTGCGGAAACGCCGATTGTTTGCGTTTCCCGTCCGGGCCAGGGATGGCCCGGCATTTTCAAGCGCCTCAAGTGCTTGAAAATGCAGCAGTCCGAGAGTCGTGCCTCTCGGACCGCGAGCTGATCGAATGCCGGGAAGGCATTCAATCGGCGTTTCATTGGTCGTCGATCGTAGCGGACTCAAGCCGCTGACCCACCTGCTCCGCGACATGCTCGCGCAAGGACTCGTTTGCGATTGAATCGATGATCTCCGCGGCGAAGCCCAAGCATAGTATGCGCCGGGCCAGTCCCGCGCCGATCCCCCGCGAGCGCAGATAGAAGAGCATTTCCGGCTCGATCTGACCCACGGTCGTGCCGTGACTGCATTTGACGTCGTCGGCGTTGATCTCCAATTGCGGCTTGGTATCCACCTCCGCATTCTGCGACAGCAGCAGGTTTTTGTTCGACATGGCCGCGTCCGTCTGCTGCGCGTCCTTGGCGACATAGACCCGACCGTCGAACACCGCCTTGCCCTTGCCGTAGAGGATGCCCTTGAAGCGCTCGCGGCTGGTGCACTTCGGCAGCGCATGGTTAACGTCGAGGTGGTAGTCCACGAGCTGCTGATCGCCGGCCAAATAGAGACCCTGCAGATCGCACTCCGCGTGCTCGCCGGCAAAGCGCACGTCGAGCTCGGTACGCGCCCAGGATGCGCCCAGGGCGATGTTCACCGCGCGATAACGACTGCCCTGCCCCTGCCGGAGATAAAGCCCCGTGATGTGGAACGCGTTCGGGCTTTCGAGCTGGATTCGATCGTGGTCGAGCGCGGCGTCGCGATCCAGGGACACCTCCAGTACCGAGTTGGTGCAATAGATCGACGGCTCCAGGCTGACATAGCGCTCGATCAAATTGGCCCGGGCGCCCGCCTCCAGCGACACGATGTGGCGCGGTTGCGCGACCCGCGGCTGGTCCATGCCGACGGAAACGTGCACGATCTCGATCGGCCGCTCCAGCTGCGTGCCACGCGCTACGAGCAATACCAGGCCGTCGTCGAGCGCGGCGGTATTGAGCGCGGCGAACAGCGGCTGCTGGTCGCCGACGATGCGGTTGAGGCGGTCGCGCAGCACGTCGGGGTCGCTTTCGAGGATCTGACGCAGGCCGCCGATCCGAACACCGGCCGGGAGCTGGTCGAGCGCCGACAGTGCGGGCGAAAAACGGCCGTTGACCAGCACGACCCGATGGGCGTCCAGTCCCGGAATCAAGACCTTTTCGATGGCCTCGAAAGGTAGCTCCTCGACCGCCTCGTCGGCCGGGACGAAGCCCTGATCGACGATCCGCTTGAGGCTGGTATAGCGCCAGGCCTCCTGCTTGCTGCTCGGGAGCCCTTGCTCGCGAACCTGCTCGCGGGCGCTTGCACGCTGGGAGGCCAGCCAATCGAGGGCGGGGCCGGCGCGCTCATCGGGCTCGCCGGCGATCCAAGCGTCGAACACGTTGCTGCTGTCGGTGCTCACGCGGCCTCTTCCTCCCCGGTGATCCAGCCGTAACCCTTCTCTTCCAGCTCCAGTGCCAGCTCCTTGCCACCGGAGCGGATGATCCGGCCCTTGGCCAGCACGTGCACATAGTCGGGCTGGATGTAGTCGAGCAGACGCTGATAGTGGGTAATGACGATGACCGAGCGCTCCGGGCTGCGCAACGCGTTTACGCCGTCGGCGACGATGCGCAGGGCGTCGATATCGAGGCCCGAATCGGTCTCGTCGAGGATCGCGAGCTTCGGCTCCAAGAGGGCCATCTGGAAGATCTCGTTGCGCTTCTTCTCGCCGCCCGAGAAACCGAAGTTGACCGGGCGCTTCAACAGCGACTCGTCCAGGTGCAGCACCTTCAGCCGTTCCTTCATCAACCGCAGAAACGAGACCGCATCGAGCTCGGGCTCGCCGCGCGCCTTGCGAATGGAGTTCAGCGCGGCCTTAAGGAAGTAGGTGTTGTTGACCCCGGGAAGCTCTACCGGATACTGGAAGGCCAGGAACACACCCGCGTGGGCCCGCTCCTCCGGCTCCAGCTCCAGCAGGTCCGACCCCTCGAAGGTTACGGAGCCGTCGGTGACTTCGTAGCCCTCTCGTCCGGACAACACATGCGCAAAGGTGCTCTTCCCGGAGCCGTTGGGGCCCATGATCGCGTGAACTTCACCGGGACGGACCTCGAGATCGAGCCCGGTGAGGATCTCCTTGCCGCCGACGGTAGCCTTTAGGCCGCTGACAGATAACATCTCAATCTCCGACTAAATTTAGGTATTCCGGGAAATTTTCTCCGCGATCGCGGATCAGCCGACCGCACCTTCAAGGCTGATGCTGAGGAGCTTCTGAGCCTCGACGGCAAACTCCATCGGGAGCTCCTTGAAGACCTCCTTGCAGAAGCCGTTGACGATCATCGACACGGCATCTTCCTGGGACAGCCCGCGAGCGCGGCAATAAAAGAGCTGATCCTCGCTGATCTTCGAGGTGGTCGCCTCGTGCTCCACCTGCGCCGTCGGGTTCTTCACCTCGATGTACGGGAAGGTATGCGCCCCGCAGCGATCGCCAATCAGCAAGGAGTCGCACTGGGTGTGATTGCGGGCGTCCCGGGCCTTGCCGGCGATGCGGACCAGACCGCGGTAGGTCTGCTGGCCTTCGCGCGCGGAGATGCCCTTGGAGACGATGGTCGAGCGCGTATTGCGCCCGAGATGGATCATCTTGGTCCCGGTATCGGCCTGCTGGCGCCCCTTGGTCACGGCGACCGAATAGAACTCACCCACCGAGTCGTCGCCGCGCAGGATGCAGCTCGGATACTTCCAGGTAATGGCGGACCCGGTCTCGACCTGGGTCCAGGAGATCTTGGAGCGCGCGCCGCGACAGTCGCCGCGCTTGGTCACGAAGTTGAAGATACCGCCGCGACCTTGATCGTCGCCCGGGTACCAATTCTGCACGGTCGAGTACTTGATCCCGGCGTCATCCAGGGCGATCAGCTCGACCACCGCCGCATGGAGCTGATTCTCGTCGCGCTGTGGCGCGGTGCAGCCCTCGAGGTAGCTCACGTAGCCACCCTCCTCGGCGATGATCAGCGTACGCTCGAACTGCCCCGTGTTGCGGGCGTTGATGCGGAAATAGGTGCTCAGCTCCATCGGACAGCGCACGCCCTTGGGGATGTAGACGAAGGTCCCGTCGCTGAACACGGCCGCGTTGAGGGCCGCGTAGAAGTTGTCCGTGTGAGGGACGACCGACCCGAGGTATTTCTGCACCAGCTCGGCATGATCGTGCACCGCCTCGGAGATCGAGCAGAAGATTACGCCGGCCTCGGCCAGCGATTTGCGGAAGGTCGTCGCCACAGAAACGCTGTCGAACACCGCGTCCACCGCGATGCCGGCCAACGCCTTCTGCTCCTCGATCGGGATGCCGAGCTTCTCGTAGGTCTCGAGCAGCAGCGGATCGACCTCGTCGAGACTCTTCGGACCGTCCTTCTTCTTGGGGGCCGAGAAATAGGATATGGACTGAAAATCGATCTCGGGATAATGCACCGAAGACCATTTGGGCGGCGTCATCGTCAGCCAGTGCCGATAGGCCTTGAGCCGCCACTCGGTCATGAATTCGGGCTCGCCCTTGCGCTGCGAGATGGCGCGCACGACGCCCTCGTCCAGCCCCGGCGGCAGGGTATCGGACTCGATTTCGGTTACGAAACCGTGCTCGTACTCAGACTTGACGAAGTCTTCTACGGCTGGAGTTGAGCTCATCGCGCCTGTCTCCGTTTCCTATCATTTTACTAGGTTATCAATATACGCCTCGCGAGGTGTCTTTCAACACCCCACGAGCGTGGGAGTCGTCAAAATTATCTGCTTGGTCGTACCGCGACGGCGCTGAAAGACTCGTGCTCCCGAGGTTCCCTGGACACCGCTCGCCAACCAACACAATCCAGCCGGCGATTATATTCTAATTTTTCAGCATTTTTCACCAGCGAGCCGCTTGTTAATGCGAATCACTCGCATTACTATTCACTGCCGATGGCAATGTTTCGTCGCCTGAACCCTTCACTTGGAGTGACTTGAGCCTTGTTCAATCCGCTACGCAACCTGATTGCAGCAATCGCCTTGGTCGTCGCCCTCCCCTTGCCGCTCGCCGCGGCCGAGGAGGTCAACCTCTACTCCGCGCGGCAGGAAAACCTCATCCGACCCCTACTTGACCGGTTCACCGAGGAGACCGGCATCCAAGTGAATCTGGTCAGCGGCAAGGACGACGCCCTGTTGCAGCGCCTGCACAGCGAGGGGATCAACTCTCCGGCCGATCTGCTGCTCACCGCCGACGCCGGTCGACTGCACCGCGCCAAGGACGACGGCTCTACTCAAGCCTTCGTCACCCCCGCCCTGGCCGACGCCATCCCGGCGACCTACCGCGATCCGGATGGGCACTGGGTGGGACTGACCGTGCGCGCGCGGCCGATCCTCTACGCCCGAGATCGTGTCGACCCGGACACGCTTTCGACCTACGAGGCGCTGGCTGACCCCGCCTGGAAAGGCCGGATCTGCATTCGTTCCTCCGACAACATCTACAACCAGTCCCTGGTCGCATCCATGATCGCGGCCGACGGCGCCGAGGCCACCGAGCAATGGGCCCGC
>JBGSTR010000073.1:0-5098 GCA_041736365.1 Chromatiaceae bacterium
TGGCCGCACTGGCGGCGGAGGACGCGCCGCGGGCATCGATGATGGCCGCCCCGCGCTTGCCGACCTTGGGAATATAGGTCTCGCGGTACCAGGTCTCGTCGGCGACCAGGGTCATCGCATCCTTGCCGTCGACGGTCGCGAAGCGCAGATCCGGATACATGGTCGGCGAATGATTGCCCCACACCACCATCTTCTCGACGCTGCTGACCGTCTTGCCGGTACGCGTCGCAAGCTGGGACACCGCCCGGTTGTGATCCAGGCGCATCATGGAGGTGAAGTTCTCGGCCGGCAGGTCCGGCGCGGAGCTGCGCGCGATATAGGCATTGGTGTTGGCCGGATTGCCGACGACGATCACGCGCACGTCGCGCGATGCCGCGTCGTTGAGCGCCCGCCCCTGCTCGATGAAGATCTTGGCGTTCTCGGCCAGAAGGTCCTTGCGCTCCATCCCCGGGCCGCGCGGCTTGGCGCCGACCAGCAAGGCGTAATCGGCATCCTTGAACGCCTCGCGCGCGTCTCCCGTACCCACCATGCCGGCGAGCAGCGGGAAGGCGCAGTCCTCAAGCTCCATCATCACGCCCTTGAGCGCGTTCTGCGGCTTCTCCATCGGCAGCTCGAGCATCTGCAAGATGACGGGCTGGTCTTTGCCCAACATCTCGCCGGAGGCGATACGAAACAATAGGGCATAACCGATCTGGCCGGCTGCGCCGGTCACGGCGACTCTTACGGGAGATTTAGCCACGATGGAGCAATCCTCTGGTGGGGGTACCGATGGTTCGGGAATCGAGCGCGAACCGCGCGGGGTTCGGCCGGTTGTTCTACGCGGGGCACGAAGGTCTACCCTCGCACGGCGGGCATAGTCGCCCGGGGCGAGACGCCTCGTCAACCGGGAGCACGAGCATTAATTTTAGAAATAACAATCTTTAAGCGAGCGATGACATTCCGCCGTCGGTCCAAAGCAGGCCGCGCCGAAGGTGGGGTTTTGGAGCCGGACTCGCCCCCGTCCGAACCGCCGATCGGAATCCGTGTCAAGTCGACTTAACCCCACGGCTTGACGGATATAACCCGATCCTTCACTGTTCCGGCCCGACGAGCACCACCCCGCCAACATGGGTAATCCGATGATGAAGACACGCCGCAACCCGCTTGGAGCCGCGCCCCGATTCCCCGCTCCGCTTGCGCTGCCGCTGGGTCTGATCCCGGCCCGGGTGCACAGCTCGGCGCTGGCGGTGATGCTCAACCGGATCTTTGCCGAGCCGCTGGCCGATGGCGAGCTCGACTTTCTCGCCGACCGGGTGCTGGAGGTTCGCATCCCCGACGCGCGTCTGGTGTTTCGTCTGACGTTGCGCGGCCATCGCTTGGCGCCGGTCGACGACAAGCGACCCGCCGATACCCGCATCGAAGGGGATTCATTCGACTTCCTGCGTCTGGCGACCCGGCAGGAAGACGCGGATACCCTGTTCTTCAACCGCCGCCTGCGCTTCGGAGGGAACACGGAGCTCGGGCTTCACGTGAAGAATTTTCTCGACGCCTTCGAGCCGCCGCATCAGCTCGCGCCGGTGATGGACGGTCTGGGACGATTCACGCGCTGGGTCGGTGCGTCGGCTTAGGCCGGCTCCCCCGCCTCCAGGGCCATGCCGGCTCGACCGTACCAGTAGCCATCGGCGGCTCCGGTGAGCATCACGCGCTCAAGCGCGGCCCGGGCCTCCGCCAGATCGATCTCCCCGTTGAGATGACGGTCGAATAGTCCGACCACGCGCTCCGTGTGGGAGGACTGAGGACTGATTCGCAGCACGTCCACGCCTAAATCGGTCAGATCGCCGAGAACCGGCAGCAGGTTGTAGGTCTGTGCCGACTGGGTCTGGATGCCGTTCAGAACCAGAAACGAGCGGTCGTCCTGGGTGCGGGCGAGCAACCCGTCGGGATAGTCCAGGCAACGGTATGCGCAATCGTCCTTGGCCAGATTGTGGGCGCGCGCTGTGAAACAGCGGGCGGAATAGGCCAGCGGCAGTCGCCCGTAGACGAATACCTCGGTTTCCACGCCTTCCGGTCTGCTCGACTGCATCGCCGCGAGCCCCTCGCGCCCCAGCTCGACCGGCAACACCCAGCGTCGCGCGCCGATCCGTGCGAGGACTTCAAGCGCGCGCGGATTGTAGACGTTTATCCCGAGGCCCACGACGAAGGGCCGCCCATCGAGCAGCCGCACCGCACCCATGTCGTTCGCCTCCACCAGGAAGCGGCCGTTGTCGCACAGCCGGCGCAGGGTCTTCAGCTCCGCCTCGGCCTCCAGCAGTGCCAGGGACGACAGCACGACCTCCTTTCCGGCATCCGTCAGTCGCTGGGCCAGCTCCAGCCAGTCGGCGGTGCGCAGGCTGCGCCGTTTGGAGCAGACCGTCTCGCCGAGATAGACCACGTCAACCGGCAGATCGGCGACCCGATCGTAGAAACCCAGGATGGTGTCGCGGGACCAATAGTAGAGAATCGGCCCGAGCGAAAGTCTTGTAGAACGTGAGTTAGCGCTCATATGACTTTGTTTTATATATCTACTGAAGTAGGTGACGACTCACTGCCAGGGGCGATGCAAGGCGCCGAGCGTCGTTTGGGTCCCCTCGGACAGGCGGCCGAGGCTCGCCATCCACTCGCCCTTCGGTCGAAAGCGATCGGGTGCCGCCCGGCAGGCATCCAGCGCAGCCCGCCAGACGCGAGTCACCTCGGCCACGTAGGCCGCGTTGCGCTGGCGACCCTCCAGCTTGATGGCGGCTACACCGGCCGCTTGAAGCTCCGGCAACAGCTCCAGGGTGTTCAGGCTGGTCGGCTCCTCGATGGCGTGATAGGTCGCGCCTCCGACCTGGTAGCGGCCCTTGCACAGGGTCGGATAGCTGGCGGACTCATGGGCCGCGTAACGCTCGATCAGCACCCCGCCGAGTCGGGTCTCGGTGCCGCGCGGCGTATCGCGCCATTCGACCGCCTTGGCCGGCGAGCAGGCGCCGGCGGTGTTGGGCGACTCGCCGGTCGCGTAGGAAGACAGCACGCAGCGCCCCTCAACCATGACGCACAGGGAGCCGAAGCCGAACACCTCCACCGGCACGGCGCTGTGCTCGATCAGGTGCTTCACCTGATCAAGCGACAGCACCCGCGGCACCACCACGCGGCGGATTCCGAAGTGCTCGTGGTAGAAGCCGATGGCCTCGTAGTTGGTCGCCGAGGCCTGTACCGAAAGGTGCCGGGGCACCTGCGGATGGCGCTCCAGGGCGTAGTCCATTACGCCAAGGTCCGCGATGATCAGTGCATCCACCCCGAGCGCCGCCGCACGGTCCACCGCAGCCCGCCATTCCGACCAGCGCTGGCCCTGGGGGAAGGTATTGATGGCGACGAAAACCCGCACGCGCCGGGTCCGCGCATAGGCAATGGCCTTCTCGATGCTGCGATCGTCGAAATTCAGTCCGGCGAAGTGCCGCGCGTTGGTGGCATCCCGGAAGCCGATGTAGACGGCATCAGCCCCATGGTCGACGGCGGCGCGAAACGACGGCAGATTGCCGGCGGGACAAACCAATTCCATAGATCACTCCTCAGGCGCAGGCACTGGCCGCGACCATAGGCATGAATCGGCTCCCCTGACGGGTGCCGCGACGGCGGAGCTCGGCCTCGATGGCATTGAGCACCGCCCACTTGCGCCCGCACCAGTCCGGGGCGAGCAGGATGTCCGCCGAGGCGGTGCCGGTGACGCGGTGAAACCGCACATCCGGGGGTGTACGTTCAATCAAATCGGCGGCCATACCGACATACTCGGAGAGCGCAAGAGGCCGGTAGTGACCGCGGCCCCAGTCGAGGGCCAATCGGGTATGACGCACCACGTGCAGTGGGTGCAGCTTGAGGCCGTCTACGCCGAGATCGATGACCCTCTCCAGACTCGCCAGGGCGTGCTCGCGACCCTCGCCCGGCAGGCCCAGAATCAGATGAGTACAGACCGGCAGTCCCCTGCCCTGCGCGAGACGCAGCGCGGCTCGGTACTCGGCGAATCCGTGTCCCCGATTGACCCGCTCCAGGGTTGCGTCGAAGGCGGACTGCAGGCCCAGCTCGAGCCAAACCTCGAAGCCTCGATCCCGGATCGAGGCGAGGAGATCCACCACGTCGCGATCGACGCAATCGGGGCGCGTCCCCACGGAAAGACCCACCACACCGGGCTGTGCCAGCGCGGTCTCGTACTGAGCGGCGAGGTTGTCGAGGTCGGCATAGGTGTTCGAGTAGGCCTGGAAATAGGCCAGGAAGCGCCGCGCCCCCGTTCGCCGGGCTACCACCGCGGCACCGGCCGCGATCTGATCGGCCAGCGGGGGATGGTGCCGCGCACTGGGGGTGAAGGAGGCGTTGTTGCAGAAGGTGCAGCCGCCGGTTGCCTTGCTTCCGTCCCGATTGGGGCAGGTAAAGCCGGCGTTCAGCGCCAGCTTGTGCACCCGCTCGCCGTGGCGGCGCAGCAGGTCCTGCCCGAAGGTGTGCACATAATCTGCCAGGGTCATCGCAAGGGGAGGACGGACGGTGCGGTAATGCCCGCGAAAAGCTATACCACCGACGCGGTTTTCCGAATGACGCAGATCAACGGACCCGGGATTCGGCCGGTTGCGGCAATGGGCTCGCGCATCGGGCATGAGGCGGAAGCAAGGCCGGTCAGCTCGCGCCGCCGGGCCACGGCGGCGGACTTGCCCTCGCTCCCGCCGGGGCAAATAGTCGCGCGGAAAACGCGATCGTTTCGCATTCCCTTAGTTGAGACGATGTTTAAATGCCAACCAGGCATCGATCATCTCGCGGTCCGAGAGGCGCGACTCTTTCCCGACCGCCTTGGAGGCCCCGTGGACTTGCTTTCCATCCTGCTGCTGGTCGCGCTCGTCGTCATCGCCGTGTATGCGATGCAAATCTACAACAACCTCGTGAGGCTCAAGCACGACGTCTCCCGGGCCTGGTCGAATATCGACATCGCCCTGAAGCAGCGGCACGATGAATTACCCAAGCTGGTCGAGGTATGCCGGCAATACATGGGCTACGAGCAGGAGACGCTCCAAGCGGTGGTGCGCGCGCGTACGGCGGTCGCGGAGGCGGGCCGGCGCGG
>JBGSTR010000079.1:0-4164 GCA_041736365.1 Chromatiaceae bacterium
GGGCCGCACGGACAGCCACGGCAGGGCCTTTGCGGACTTCGACAACGACGGCGACAGCGATGGGTTGGAGGTTTCGGATCTCGGGTGGTCCAGCCTATTCTGGGTCAATGACGGGTCCGGCCGCTTCTCGGACGCGATGGCTGGCATGGGCTTCGAGTACCCTTTCGATCCCGCGATCTGTGTCGCTGGAAACTGCGTCCCCTGGGGGCGACGGATGCCCGTGTGGCTCGACTACGACCGCGACGGTGATCTGGACGTCATGATCTCGGCGGTGGTCGACTATGCGCCGCCCTACTCGCCGACCGCGATCTTCAAGCAGATCAAGTCGGCGAAAGGGCAGCCCCGCTTCGTTTACGCGCGCGGAACCGGGGTCGATTACGGCCTTTCGGCGTTCTGTCGCTACGGTGAGCTTGCCGAGCTCTCCGGGGACGACAATCTCGATCTGATATGCGCCGAACCGGCCGCTGTAGCTCAGGTATGGGATACGACCAAGGTGCCGTTCAAGGATCTGCGAGGTCGGATTGGGGAAGCGCTCTTTGCCGACGGGCCCACCGACCTTGCGGTTGGCGACTTCGACGGAGACCTGCGCAACGACATCTTCGCTACCCGTGCCTCCTACACGCAGGCTGCCGCGGATACCGTGGGTGATCGCACGCTCCATGCGCGGTTCAAGGCGCCGGCGGGGAGTGAAGGGGTCCTATCGTTCGTGGCCGAGGGCGACCTGCTCGTCGATTTCGATTGGGTGACCGGGGTGGATTCGGTTTTCCTCGGTCGTCGCGAAGTGAATCCTCCGGCCAGCGCCGACCTTTCTGCCTACAACGGCTGGAACCGTCACGTGCAGCTAAATCTGTCGGCCGACGATCCCGTGTTGCGAGGAATCGGTAAGGGAGCCACCAGTGGAACCTACATCGGCTATGTCGGTGGACGCTGGAGAATCCGTTTCGTTGCGGATAAAAAGCTGGGAGATCCCCAAATCGCCGTCAAGGCAAAGGTCTCGATATCCGACCTCCGGTCGAACGGCTCAATTGGTATTGGACAAACAGTCACCGCCCGTCCGCTCCTGTTTCTTCAGGAGGAGACCGGCCGGTTGGTGGACCACTCCGACCGGATCAAAGGCCCCTTAAGCTCTTGTATGTCCGTAGCGGCCGCCGACTTCGACAACGACGGCGATCTGGACATCTACGCCGGCTGCAGCGGGTCCATTAAGAACCTTAAGAATATCCTCTATGTAAACGATGGCTTCGGCCAATTCACGGCGGTGACGGGTCCGTCCCTGGGGGACGCAACAGGGAGTATCTTCGGTCGTACCGATACGGTTCTGACCGCGGACTATGATCGGGACGGACGAGTCGATCTATTCGTCACCCAAGGCGCTCCGTTTCGCCCGTTCAGCTATGCCGCAAAGCATCAGTTATTCCGGAACGTGAGCCCGAAAAGCAATCACTGGCTACAGATCGATCTCGTGGGGGTTCAAACCAATCGCGACGGAATCGGTGCGCGCGTCTTCGCCGTTACGCCGGATAAGCACGCGCAGCTCCGGGAGCAGGGCAATGGAATGCATCGGGACGGTCAGAACTATCGTCGTCTTCATTTCGGTCTAGGTGCAAATCTACGTGCGGATATCGAGGTGCGGTGGCCGAGTGGCACGGTGGACCGGTTTCCCCGCCTACGCGCGGATCGGGTTCACACCTTGGTCGAGGGGGCCGGGCAATAGCTCCTAGCGGAGACGCCGTAGTGCCCGGGTTACCACCTGGCCAAGGATCTACGGCCGTGAGCCGCGCGGGAGGACGGCAACATCAATGCGCATCACCCACGACTTCGACCACGGCGCTGCAAAGCGAGCGTAGATCGTCGTCGCCGATGATGTAGGGAGGCATCAGGTAGATCAGCCGGCCGAATGGCCGGACCCAGACGCCGCGCTCGACGAATCGCCGCTGGATATCGCGCATCGCAACCGGTTGCTCCATCTCCACGACCCCAATCGCGCCCAGCACCCTGACATCAACCACACTGGCCAAGTCGCGGCAGCGGGCCAGGTCGTTTGCCAGGATGCGTTCGATGCGTTGAATCGCCGACTGCCAGTCGCTTGCCAGCAGCAGCTCGATGCTGGCATTGGCAACGGCGCAGGCCAGCGGGTTTCCCATGAAGGTCGGCCCGTGCATGAAGGCCCCCGGCTCGGCGGATGAGATGGTCCGCGCCACCCGCTCGGTAGCCAGGGTGGCGGCCAGGGTCAGGTAGCCGCCGGTCAGTGCCTTGCCGACCGTCATGATGTCGGGGGCGATCTCCGCATGCTCGCATGCAAACAACCTTCCGGTTCTGCCGAAACCGGTCGCGATCTCGTCGGCGATCAACAGCACGTCGAAACGCTCGCAAAGCTCGCGCACCCGACGCAGATACTCGGCCGAATAGAAACGCATACCCCCGGCGCCCTGCACGATGGGCTCCAGGATCACGGCGGCCAGCTCCCCTTGGTGACGCTCGATCAGGTCCGCGAAGGGGGCGATGTCGTGATCGCCGCAAGGCTCCCCGAAACGGCATGCCGGCGCCGGCGCGAACAGCTGCTTCGGCAGCACTCGTTCGAACAGGTGATGCATGCCGGTCACGGGGTCGCAGACCGACATCGCATTGAAGGTGTCACCGTGATAGCCCGAGCGGATGGTCAGCAGTCGGCAGCGCTCGGGCCGTCCGGCGGCGCGCTGGAACTGGATCGCCATCTTGATGGCGACCTCAACCGCAACCGATCCGGAGTCGCAGAGAAATACGTGCTGGAGTGGCTCGGTTGTCAGCTCGACCAGCCGCCGCACTAGGCGCATCGCCGGCTCGTGGGTCAGCCCGCCGAACATCACATGCGACATTTGCTCGAGCTGATCGCGCGCGGCCTGATTGAGCACGGGATGGTTGTAGCCGTGGATCGCGCACCACCAGGACGACATGCCGTCGATCAGCTCGCGCCCGTCCATCAGCTCGATGAGGCAGCCGCGGGCCCCGCGCACGGGGTAGACCGGATCACGGTCGATGGTGGAGGTATAGGGGTGCCAGGCGTGGGCCTGATCAATCGCCAGGATCTCGGCGGAATCCATGGTGGGACGGGTGCTCCACATGACGGTCGGGGAGTGGTTGCAGGATTCTAGCCCGCATCGGGCGGCCCCCGCCGGCTCCTCGGGGGCGGGCGAAACCGGATCGGGCCGTGCGGTCGGTTCGAGTCGCGCGGCGACGAACGATGCTAAGGTGACCTAGTCGTGCGACCGCCCGAGACCTCTTCGCCTTGCCAACCAGACACCTAAGCGTTCGTGCCATCATCACCGGAGTGCTGTTGGGCGCCCTGTTGACGCCCTGCAACATCTACTCCGGGCTCAAGATCGGTTGGTCGTTCAACGTCTCGATTATCGCCTTGTTGATCGCCTCCGGTTTCTGGTCGTTGCTGCGGCGGCTCAATCTGAGCGCGGCCTTCGGTGCCGGCGAGGGCAACATCGCCCAGACCACGGCCTCGTCGTCCGCGAACATCGTCTCCGGCGGCCTGGTTGCGCCCATCCCCGCACTGGCGATGCTCACCGGCGAGAATTTGCCGCTCGGTGAGCTGGTCGTCTGGGTCTTCGCGGTGAGCTTCCTGGGAATCTGGGTCGCCTGGTATCTACGCTATTCGCTCATCCTTCGTTCCGGCCTCGCGTTCCCCACCGGACGGGCGACCGCTGAGGCCTTGCTGGAGCTCTTCGATACCGGCCGCGAGGCGGCGCTGAAGCTGCGCGTGCTGTTCGCGAGCACCCTGCTTGCGGGCGCGCTGAAATGGATTGACGGCGCCTGGCTCAGCCTGCCCCGTCCCGGACTCGGATTCTTGCTGCCCGGCGCGGCGAAGCCATTCGGATTGGCGGGCGTCAGCGCTAAGAATCTCACCTTCACCCTAGACCCCTCGCTGATGTTGGCGGGGTTCGGGGCGATTATCGGCTTTCGCGCCAGCGTCTCGTTGCTGCTCGGCGCCTTTCTGTCCTGGGGCGTTTTGGGTCCCCTGGGGCTCGACCGGGGATTCGTCAATGCCGGTGCGAACGACCCCGCTGTGAGCTGGTTCCCGGAGATGATCGAGTGGCTGTTGTGGCCCGGAGTCGCCCTCATGGTGGCCTCCGCGCTGGCCAAGCTCGCGCTCAACGCCCTCGCGACGGGCGCAAGCGC
>JBGSTR010000080.1:0-3223 GCA_041736365.1 Chromatiaceae bacterium
ATTCCTCGAAGGTTCCATTGCCCCGATTCAGATAAACGACGGTGGGCGTGTATTGATGCTTGTCGAGCCAGATATCCGGCAAGCCATCGTTGTTCAAGTCGGCCCAAGCCGCCCCCACCGATTCACCGCCGTCCGAGATACTTGCTCGCGCGGTGCTCTCGGCAAAGCGAATCGCCGCGTAGCTCATTGGCACGACAAGAATCTGGATTGCAATCGCAGCAAGGATCGGAGCCTTGCGGCCCCATCGAGGTTGTATTTTCATTGGCTGGTCATATCGGTTTGGACTACGTCCTCGCGTCAATCGAGCCTGGACGCGGACGGCCCGACAAGAATTAGACGATGCAACCGATCCGTTACGCGGATCGCTTGCGGGAAAAACGCCGCGTCGGACGCTCGGCGCGCCTAAGGAGCAAATGGCATTCGGCTCCAGCTGCGGGCAACGCGCGCCGCAAGCTGTCTGGACGCCGAGCCGGAAAATCGAGGGCGGCAGTCCGCCCTCGACAAGGAGGACTAGTGAAACGCTGATTTACTGCGTTGCCCGCCCGCGCCAAGATTGCCCGGCATTTACAAGCCTCTTCAAGCACTTGAATATGGAGCGGTCCGATAGTCGCGCCTCTCGGAACGCAACTTCATCTAATGGAAGGAAGGAATTTCATTGGCGTCTCCCTAGGGAACACAAGCGCTCAAGTCAGGCAAGCTGAAAGGGGCCGACACCGGCGTGGCATTCGGCCCCACGAGCACCGGCGTGCCCGCCGGCAGATCCATCCCGAAGCAAACCCCAGCACCGTCGGCTGCGCTGAACGCGAAGCCGTCCTGGAACTGTTGGCGGACATTCAGTCGATAACGAATACGTAGGCCACCGTTGAGCAGATCCAAGAGGTCATCGCTCTCCAGTACGAATCCTTCCAGGCCCGTCAGCGGCTGGTCCGAATCCACCTGTCCTACGTAGGTCACGACGGACATGTTTCCACCCTCAGCCCCCCGCACGACGTATTCCCGATTCGCGCCACCGCAGTTTTCCTCCCACAAGAAGAGTCCCCGATCCAGCGCCGGGTCGTATATAGGCATTCCACACACCCCCGGCGGCGGTGGTGTTGGCACACAGGCCTCGAAAGTATTCAGATCGAAGGGTGCAGCCAGCGGCGTTGCATTCGGCCCCACCCGCACCGGCGTGCCCGAGGGGAGGTCGAGGCCGAAGCAGACGCGGGCGTCTGCCGGTGCGCTGAAACCGAAGCCGTCTTGATAGTAATCGCGGACATTGAGCCGGTAACGAAGGTGGGCTCCGCCGGCGAGCACATCCAGTCGATCATCGCTCTCCCACAAGTACTGAGTGACCGCGCTCAGTGCCTGGTCTGCGTCCACCTGTCCCGCGTAGGCCATGACTTCCGAGCCACCGGCCGCGGCGCGCACCTCGAAATCGCGTTCAGGGTTCCCGCAGCCTTCCTCCCACAGGTACAGTCCAACGTCCACGGCCGGGTCATAGGTCGGCGCACCACACGCCAGTCCCATCCTGCTGCCGGCGCCCTCAACCAGTTGGTGAATCCGATCGACGGGAAGATTCGGAAACTCGTCCACCACCCCGCTCGGCCACCGAACCTCAAGATCGACGCGGGCATTCTGGCCGAGACCGAAATGTAAGCGACGGTAGTCTTGAGCGTCTCGGTGCATCCCGTTGCCCTGCTCGCGAAGCTGCACCTTGCCGTCGGGGGTGGAAGCGATAATGCGGGCCCCGATCCCATCCCGATTTGAAGTCACGCCGCTCAGATCCACCTCAACCCAATGGTTGCTGTTTTGAGTCTCGTTGCGGAGAAGCTGCTGGCGGGCGGCGTAGCTGAATGGCCGAAACGGCGACCCGTTGACGACGAAAAGATCCAATCGGCCATCCCCGTCATAGTCCGCGCTGAGCACCGCATTGGTACGACCGAAAATGCTCCCTCTAGCGTCGCCGAGCTGGCTGCCAGTGACCGCGGAGAAGTTCCCCGCGCCATCGTTCTCGTAGAGTATGTTGTCCAGATTCTTGATAACCCCGCTGCACCCGGCCAGCAGGTCCAAGTCCCCGTCATTGTCGTAGTCGCCGGACGTTACGGACATGCAGGAGCTCGGTGGGCCATTGACTCGCTCCGAACGGTCGACCAGCAGACCAGTATGATCTTGAAGGAACAGCAATGGGCTGGCCGCGGCTGGTTGCCCGATTTTAATGGATCCATTACTCGCGAGATCCCCGATGGAGACGTCCGCAACGACGGCGATCTGCGGGTCGCCTATGGATGCGTCCGCAACGAAGCGAACCGTCCAGCGTCCGTTGGCGAAGCCGATATAGGTTCCGCCATTCGTTGAGGTTGCGATTCCTTGATTGGCTGGATCATTAGCCGAAAGCTTGAGCTGCACGCGGTTGTTCCAGCCGTTGTAGGCGGATAGGTTGGAGCTGTCCGGAGGATTGATCCTCCCGCCACCCAGAAACACGGTTCGCACCGTTGTATTCCAATCGAAGTCAACAAGTAGATCCCCATCGGCAACGAACGAGAGGACGCCTTCCGCGCCAGGTGCGGCACTGAATCGCGCATGCACCGTACGAGCACCGACCGTATCGGCAACGGCTAGACCGAAGGAGGCGCGCGTCGCGAAGATATCGTTCCGAAGATCGCCATCAAAGTCGCCGACTGCGACGTCGACGAGTTGGGGCGAGAAGAGCGCATCGCCAATCCGGCTCCGTAAATCCCTGAAGGGCAGCATGGTGGTATCCCACACCCCCGTCGCTCGGCTCTGGTCGATGCAGACCATGTCGAGGTTGTCGTCCCCGGAAAGCTCGGCAAGTAATCCGTAGCGACAAAACGCCGAAAGCGCGTAACCGATACCAGTCTCGGGGGCGTAAACGAATTGAGTGTTCCCGTTCGTCGACTTGATCTGCTTGAAGATCGCGGTCGGCGAGTAGGGCGGCGCATAGTCGACCACCGCCGAGATCATGACGTCCAGATCGCCGTCGCGGTCGTAGTCGAGCCACACGGGCATCCGTCGCCCCCAGGGTACACAGTTTCCAGCGACACAGATCGCGGGATCGAAAGGGTACTCGAAGCCCATACCGGCCATCGCGTCCGAGAAGCGGCCGGACCCGTCATTGACCCAGAATAGGCTGGACCACCCGAGATCCGAAACCTCCAACCCATCGCTGTCGCCGTCGTTGTCGAAGTCCGCAAAGGCCCTGCCGTGGCTGTCCGTGCGGCCC
>JBGSTR010000121.1:0-3593 GCA_041736365.1 Chromatiaceae bacterium
GCCGACCGGCAACGTGGCGATGCTGCTGCAAGACCCCGCCACCGGCAACATCCTGGTGCGCGTGGCCGACGCCGCCACCAACGCGAGCGTGGCCGCGGTGCGCGGCTACAACCCAAGCTACGTCGCCGTGAAGCTGGCGCAGATGGCGGATATCAACGGCAACGGCCTCGACGAGTACGCCCTGCTCGCGCGCAATCCGAGCACCGGGCAGGTGACCGCCGACGTCCGGGACGCCTCAGGTGCCGTCAGCCGGATGTGGCTCAGCAGCGAGTGCACCCCGCTCGATCTGGCGACCATCGCCGACATCAACGACAACGGCGCGCAGGAGCTGGTGATGCTTGGGCGCTGCGGGACCGATGGAACGCTCACGGCCGTCGTCAAGGATGCCAAGAGCGGAGAAACCCTGAACCGGATGCGCTTCTGAGATCGGAGGGGCGGGTTCGATGGGTTTCGCTGCGCTCTACCCATCCTACGACCACACGCCAATTCTCGCTCCCACGCTCCGGCGTGGGAATGCCGTCTTGGCCGCTCCGCGGCCTGAGAATTACGCGCGGGAGCGAGAAGATCCTTGCGGGCTCCGGATCTACTCATACCGCTCGCGCGACGCGGCCACGATCCGAATCCGGGATCGATAGCCGCGTGAACCCCGCCAGTGATAGGCGGACCGTGATTCAGCGCCCGTAGCTCAGTTGGATAGAGCACTAGGTTTGAACCCGGGTGTCGGCGGTACGAATCCCTCCGGCGCGTCAATTTCCGCAAATAATCAGGCAGTTTTTTCCCACTCGGGTAGTCTTTCGCGAGATCGAAACACACGCCCAGTGACGTTTCGGTGCTCCCTCGTCAAGCGTGCGAGGGGGCCGTCTCCCGATTTCTCTATTCAAGTTGCTGCAATGCCACACCCCGCGGACTATGATTGCGTGTACTGCAACCTCGACTCGACGCTTCCCCCGGCGCTCGAAACCGATGACCAAGATCGCGGCGGCCGCACCCGACTTGTACTCACGCAAAACGCGGCAAATCCGCGCCGGCCGAACCCTGGCCGAACCGGCTGCGGGGCAGCGGATGCGATGGGTTTCGCTGCGCTCTAACCATCCTACGACCCACATGCAACTTCTCGTTCCCACCCTCGGGCGTTGGAATGCGGTGTTGGCCGCTCCGCAGCCCGACGCCGCCGGTATGCTGGAGCGTCCTGATTCGCTCCCACGCCGGAGCGGGAGAGCCAGAGTGCCGGAGCAAGTTCGGGCGCGCGCGGAGTAAGTAAAGAAATACGGCGGGTGCTCAGCGAGCACACACAAAATCAGGGACATACCGAAGAGGACACGTCGGTGAAACGCAACGTCAATACATCACGAACCTTCTCGCAGCAGCGACTGGTGCGCGCGATCCGCAGCAGCCTGCGCTCGGAGCGGCTCTCGCCGGCCGCTTGCGGGTTGATTGGGGTCGGCCTCCTGGGGCTGGCCGCGAGCGGCGCGACGCAAGCCGACTTCCCGGCCGTGGTCGAGCTCTCCGAGCTTGACGGCAGCACTGGATTTGCTATCAACGGAATCGATGAAAGCAATATTTCGGGCTTTGCCGTCAGCGACGCCGGAGACGTCAACGGCGACGGCGTTGCTGACCTGATCATCGGCGCGCCGAACGGCGTTGCCGACGCCGGCCAAAGCTATGTGGTGTTCGGGCGCGAAGGTGTCGGCCGCAGCGGCTTGTTGGAGCTCTCGGCGCTCGACGGCACCAATGGCTTCGCGATCAACGGAGTCAATGAAAACGATAGTTCGGGCTTTTCCGTCAGTGGCGCCGGGGATGTCAACGGCGACGGCTTCGATGACCTGATCGTCGGCGCACCGTGGGCCGAGCCGAACGGCGTTAACTCCGGTGAAAGCTATGTGGTGTTCGGCGACAAGACTGTCGGTAGTGGCGGTGTATTGGAGCTCTCGGGGCTCGACGGCACCAATGGCTTCGCGACTAACGGAATCGGTACGTACGATTATTCCGGTCGGTCCGTCAGTGGCGCCGGGGATGTCAACGGCGACGGCATCGACGACCTGATTATCGGCGCGCCGGGGCACGCACGTTTTTCTGGCCAAAGCTACCTGGTGTGCGGCGGCGCACTCGTAGGCAGCAGCGGCACTCTGGAGCTCTCGGCGCTTGACGGCAGCAACGGCTTCGCGATCAACGGCAATGCTTACGATTACTCCGGCTCGTCCGTCAGCGGCGCCGGGGATGTCAACGGCGACGGCATCGACGACCTGATTATCGGCTCACCGGCGCACGAACGTTTTTCTGGCCAAAGCAACGTGGTGTTCGGCGGAGCACTCGTCGGCAGCAGCGGCACTCTGGAGCTCTCGGCCCTTGACGGCAGCAACGGCTTCGCGCTCAACGGTAATACTTACGACTACTCCGGCACGTCCGTCAGCGGAGCCGGGGATGTCAATGCCGACGGCATTGACGATCTCATCATCGGCGCATCGTCGGCGGCCGGCTACGTGGTATTCGGCGGCTCGGGTGTCGGCGGCGGAGGTGTGTTGGAGCTCTCCAAACTGAACGGCGCCAATGGGTTCGCGACCAACATCGGCTACTCCGTCAGCAATGCAGGCGATCTAAATGGCGACGGAGTCGGCGACATCATCATCGGCGCTCCTTGGTCAGTGGCGAACGGCGTTGTCGCAGGCCAAAGCTATGTGGTGTTCGGCGGTAAGGGTGTCGGCAGCAGCGGGGTCGTGGAGCTCTCGGGGCTCGACGGAACCAACGGCTTCACCCTCAACGGCACCGATCGGTTCGATAATGCCGGCTCGTCCGTCAGCGGCGCCGGGGATGTCAACGCCGACGGAGTAGATGATCTGATCATCGGTGCACGTTACGCCGACCCGAACGGTGTTATCGCCGCGGGCCAAAGCTACGTGGTCTTCGGGCGCGGTGCCGATTCCGGCCCGTGGCCGTCCTTCGCCGCCCTGCGCGCACTCGGCGACACCAACGGCGACGGCACCCCGGAGATCGCCGTGGTCGCGCGGACGGTAGGCACGACCATCGCAAAGGTGAAGGACGCCACGGACGGCACCTTGATCAGCCGCTTCGCGTTCAGCGCCGACTTGGTCCCGGTGGACGTCGAACTATTGGACGACTTCGGCCTCGCCCCGAGCCTGGTGCTGCTTGGACGAGGACCCACTTCCGAGACCCGCGATCTGCTGAGCGGCGACCGGCTCGGCAGCGTTGACTTCAACCCGGACGCTGTCCCCGTGGATCTGACCGTGCTCCCCGACCAGGACGGCAACGGCATCCCGGAGCTGGCGATGCTGGGTCGGGGTCCGAAGGTCGAGATCCGCGACGCCGTCACCGGCGCCTCGGTCAACAAGCTCTGGTTCAACCAATCGTTCGATCCGCTTGCGGTCGTCACGCTGCCGGACCTCAACGGCGACGGCAATGCCGAGGTCGGTGTTGCGCTCACCAGCACCGACCAGACCGACCGGACGGCGATCCGAGATACCGAAACGCGCGAGACAATCGCCACCCTCGCCGCCTGGGCCTTCCCGCAGCTCGAGCTGCTGCAGGCCCTGCCGGTGACCGGCAGCGCGCCGCCCAAGGTAGCGCTGCTGCTGCGC
>JBGSTR010000178.1:0-2605 GCA_041736365.1 Chromatiaceae bacterium
GCCCGCGGCCGGCACCGAAACACCCGAAGCCGCCCGGGATGCACTTCGTGCGTGGGCCGACCGGCTGCCCGGGTGCAGGCCGGAGGAAATTCTCGCCGATCTGGAACGATCCGATTCAACAACACCCGCGGTGGATTTTGCCTTGGAGTCGGCTCTGCTTGACCTTCTAAGCCGTCGCGCCGGGCTGCCCCTGAGACGCCTGTTGTGCACCGCCGCGGCGGATACCGTAGCCGTCAACACCATGCTCGGAGCGGTCGGAACCCTACAAGTCCAGGCAATTGAGCGCGCCTGCAACGAGGGGTTCCAGGTGCTCAAGATCAAGGTTGGAATGGCCGTGCCCGGCGCCGAGATCAGTCGACTGCGCGAGCTTGCCGCGGCGCTCCCGGCTGGTGTTTGTTTTCGGCTGGACGCCAACGGGGCATGGTCACCGACCGTGGCAAGACGGTTCATCGGTTCACTTTACGGGCTTCCGGTGGAGTCGCTCGAGGAGCCGCTGCACCAGCCAATCGACGCAGATCTGCGCAGCCTACAGTCGTATGCACCCTTCCCGCTCGCGCTCGACGAATCACTGCCAATGGCGGGCCCGGACTGGGATCCGGCGCGCACACCGGTGCGACGGGTCGTGCTGAAACCCGCGGTCGTCGGCGGCCTTCGCCGCACGTTGGCACTCGCCCGGTGCCTGCGGGACGCGGGGATCGAGGTGGTGATCACGAGTCTGATCGAATCGGCGGCGGGCCTGTGGCCGACGGTGCAGCTGGCGGCGGCGATCCGAAGCCCCATTCCTCATGGACTGGCGACCGGGTCATGGCTTGCCGCGGACCTGGGTGTTGCCCCGACCCCGCACGCGGGCTGCCTGACGCTCGGCGCGCAGCCGGGCTCCGGATTCGTCCCCGGCCCCGAGTGGGAATAGGCGGCCCGGAGGCCGCACCGAGACCAACACCAGCCGGAATCGTCGCGGAGCGCGTATGCTTTCCCGCTCCTGCCCGTCGAGCACCGCACAACATGGCCAAGGTCTATTCACACCGCTTTCGCATCCAGCTCCACGATACCGACGCGGCCGGCGTGTTGTTCTTCGGACATCTGTTTCGGCATGCGCACGACGCCTACGAGTCGTTTATGTCGGCAATCGGAGCCCCGCTCGCCGCAATCGTTGCCGGCGGCGATCCAGGTCTGCCGATCGTGCACGCCGAGGCGTACTATCGGGCGCCGATGCACCACGGCGAGGCGATTGAAGTGCGCGTGGAGGTCGCGGAGATCCGCGATCGCTCGTTTGCGGTCGACTATCGCTTCGAGAAGGCGTCGGGCGAGCGATGTGCGATTGCCCGAACCGTCCATGCCGTGATGGGGCGAGACGGGGCGCGCGCGGATCTTCCCGAAGGGTTGGCTGCCTCCCTGGCTGAGTATCTCAAGGAAGCTGCGAGTTTCTGATCGGAACGGCCGTGTGAGCTTGGGGGTCGCTCGGCAGAGATGTGGCGGGCGCGTTGCGTCGGTGAGCAGCGCACCCGGGCAGCGAACGCTCGGCCGGGTGAGGTTAGCGGGCGGACACTTGCTCGGTGATCGGCGCGCAACGCCTGCGATTCTCCCAATTGCAGCGATCGATCAGGCCCTCGGTCTCGCGCGGCAGGTGAAACCAGGTATCAAGCTGATAGACCTCGCCACTTTCCCAATGACTCGCCGCCTCGTCTGCCATCAGGGGCAATCCCTGTCGACAGAGCTCCCAAATCGCCTGTAGTTGATTGTTCGTCATGGCCGATACCTTCTCCGTGCTCCGAGGCCTGTGCGAGACAGGCTCTTGCTTAGCACTTTAGCCAGCACGGGGGCGTCGATGCGGGTTATGCGACGGCCGTCACCGTTCCGGTGACGAGGGGCCGGCGGCGCAATTCCTTGCGCCGCTGGTGATCTCGCCAATCCTGGTAAACGAGTAGCGATCACACGCGGCGACCGATTCGGCGTTCAATCGCGCTCGCGACAGGCCGCCTCGAGCCGTTCCAGCTCACGGGCGTCGAAGCCGGCGAGCCGGCGGTCCGGTAGGTTCAACGGACACCGGACCGGACCGGACAGGTATTCGTCAAGCAGCCCGAAATAGGTCTGTACGGCGTCCAGGCCGCGCTCGGCGCACAGGTGGCGAAACCAGCGTGACCCAGCCGCCACGTGGCCGACCTCCTCGCGCAGGATTACGCGCAGACAATCGGCGGTTTCCACGTCGCCGACCGCGAGCAGGCGTTCGATCATGCCCGGCGTGACATCGAGCCCGCGAGCCTCCAGCACCCTGGGCACCAGTGCCATACGCACCAGCGGGTCGTGCGCGGTCACGCGCGCCATCTCCCACAGGCCGTCGTGGGCCGGGAGCGCGCCGTAGTCGCTACCGAGCGAACGCAGGCGCTCGCGCATCAGTCCGAAGTGCCGGGACTCCTCGTCCGCGACCTGAACCCAGTCGGCATAGAACTGGGGCGGCATGTGCCGAAAGCGTTGCACCGCGTCCCAAGCGAGGTTGATGGCGTTGAATTCGATATGGGCAACGGCGTGGATCAGGGCCGCCCGACCCGCGGGGCTGGTCAGCCTGCGACGGGGCAGCCCCCGGGGTGCGACCAGCTCCAGACGGCTG
>JBGSTR010000217.1:0-2802 GCA_041736365.1 Chromatiaceae bacterium
TACGGCGGCAAGGGAGTGCTGAATGCAGTCGCCAACATTCAGGGCGAGCTGCGCGAGGCGGCGATCGGCATGGACGTATCGGACCAAGCCGGACTCGACGCGGCGATGATCGCGCTCGACGGGACCGACAATAAGGCCCGCCTCGGCGCCAACGCGTTGCTCGGCGTCTCCCTCGCCGCCGCCCACGCATCGGCGCAGGAGAAGGCATTACCGCTCTACCGTTCGCTTTCGGGTGGACCGTACCGGCTGCCGGTGCCGATGATGAATATCATCAACGGTGGCCAACACGCCGACAACAGCGTCGATTTCCAGGAATTCATGATCCTTCCGGTCGGGGCCGGGAGTATCCGCGAGGCGGTGCGCTACGGGGCCGAGGTGTTCCATGCACTCAAGTCCGTGCTCCACAAACGCGGCTTGGCCACGGCGGTCGGCGACGAGGGCGGCTTCGCGCCCGATTTGCCCTCCAACGAGGCGGCGATCGAGGTCATCCTGGAGGCAATTGGCATCGCGGGATTCTCCGCCGGCGAGGATATTTACCTGGGCATGGACGTGGCGAGCTCGGAGTTCTATCACGACGGCATCTATGACCTCGCGGGCGAGGGGCGCAAGCTCGATTCGGACGGGATGACCGACCTGCTGCTCGACTGGGTTTCGCAGTACCCGATCATCACCATCGAGGACGGCCTTGCCGAAGGCGACTGGGACGGCTGGAAGCGGCAGACCGAGCGGCTCGGCGAGCGAGTGCAACTGGTCGGCGACGACCTCTTCGTGACCAATACGCGCATCCTCGCCGAAGGCATCGACAAGGGCATCGCCAACTCGATCCTGATCAAGGTCAACCAGATCGGGACCCTGACCGAGACCCTGGAGGCGATCCGCATGGCCCATGACGCGGGCTATACCGCGGTGGTGTCGCACCGCTCCGGCGAGACCGAGGACACGACCATCGCCGATCTCGCGGTCGCCACCTCCGCCGGCCAGATCAAGACCGGCTCCCTCTCGCGTTCCGATCGGGTGGCCAAATACAACCAGCTGATGCGCATCGAGGATCAGCTCGGAGACGAGGCCGTTTACGCCGGCCGCAGCGCCTTCAAGCGGCTCTAACCCGACCCTCAAGCGCGGCTCTAGATCGATGCGGCTCCTGATTGCTCTCTTGCTCGTGGTCGTGTTGGCCCTTCAGTACCGGCTCTGGGTCGGCCAGGGCAGCCTCGCGGAGGTCCATGGACTACAGCAGGAGATTGCCGAGCAGAAAGACGAAAACGAGCACCTGCAGACGCGCAATTTGGAGCTTCAGGCCGAGGTCAAGGATCTGCAGAGCGGCAAGGATGCACTCGAGGAGCGGGCGCGCAGCGAGCTCGGGATGATCAAGCCCGGCGAGGTGTTTATCCAGGTCATCGAGCCGCCCGAGAAAAAGGCCGCCAAGTGATTGCGTACCCGGCCTTCTGGGTCGTGGTGCCCGCGGCGGGGGCGGGGCGGCGCATGGGCGTCGCGACGCCCAAGCAATATCTGCCGCTCGCCGGCCGAGCGGTAATCGATCACGCCCTGGCGCGCTTCGTCGATCATCCGCGGATCGCCGGAATCCTGGTGGTATTGGATCCCGGCGATCAACGCTGGCCGCAGACGGAATACGCGGATAATCCCCGGGTGCGTCGGGTCGACGGAGGCGCCGAGCGCTGCCATTCGGTATTGAACGCCTTGGACACCCTCGCCAAACTTGCCACGCCCGAGGACTGGGTGTTGGTGCACGACGCGGCCCGCCCGTGCCTTCGCCCCAGCGATCTGGAACGGCTGATGGATCTGCTGCGCGACGACCCGGTGGGCGGGATTCTCGCAACGCCGGTGCGCGATACCATGAAGCGCGCCGATCCCACGGGGCGCATCGGCGCGACGGTGGACCGGACCTCGTTGTGGCACGCCCTTACGCCGCAGATGTTTCGTCTCGGGTTGCTGCACGGTGCCTTGGCCGACGCGGTCGGCGCCGGGGCGCTGGTCACCGACGATGCCGCGGCCATCGAACGACTCGGCCACGCACCGCGCCTAATCGAGGGGCATGCGGACAATCTCAAGATCACCCGCCCGGAGGACCTACCGCTGGCACATTTTTTCTTGGAGAGCCAAGCACGTGGCGGGGCTCCGATATGCTGATTGGCCAGGGCTTCGATGCCCATTGCTTTGCACCCGGTCGCCCGCTGATCCTGGGTGGCGTGGATGTCCCGCACAGCGAAGGACTCGCCGCGCATTCCGACGGCGACGTGGTGATCCATGCGCTGTGCGATGCGCTCCTCGGGGCCGCGGGTCTCGGTGATATCGGCCAGCACTTCCCGGACACCGATGCGGCCTACGCCGGAATCGACAGCCGTCTCCTGCTGTGCCGCGTGATGGGGCGGCTGGCCGAGCTGGGGCTGGCGGTGCACAACGCGGACCTCACCGTGGTTGCCCAGCGGCCCAAGCTTGCGAAGCATATCCCGCTGATGCGCGAGCGCCTCGCCGCCGATCTGGGTTGCAGCCCGGCACGTGCGAATGTCAAGGCGACCACCACGGAGCAAATGGGATTCACCGGTCGCGGCGAGGGGATTGCCGCCTTTGCCGTAGTGCTGCTGCGGGAGTCGGAGTGACGGAGCAGACGCGCCCGAGTTGGATGCCGTTCGCCGCGTTGCCGTTCGCCCATGGCGGGCCGCTCGGACGCGGGCGGATTCGCGGTTGCCCGGCGGATTTCCAAGTCGAGGAGCAGCTGGGTTTCGCACCCGACGACGACGGTGACCACCTGATGCTCTGGGTGCGCAAGACCGGCGCCAACACCGA
>JBGSTR010000248.1:0-2305 GCA_041736365.1 Chromatiaceae bacterium
GCGGCTGGACGCCAAGCGCTGGCTGCTCAGGCACGAGGGCGCCCCGGGGGTGTGATGGCCGACGAGCGCGCGGTAATCGAGGGCTTTGCGGACGCGCTCTGGATGGAGCGGGGCTTGAGCCGCAACACCCTGGTCGCCTACCAGTCCGACCTGCGGGGTTTTGCGCTGTGGGTCGACCGCGAGCGGGGACGCTGTCTGCTGGAAGTCCAACGGCTCGACCTGCTCGACTATCTGGCCATGCTTTCGACTGGAGGTCGCAAGCCGCGCTCCGCCGCACGCCTGCTCTCGTGTCTGCGCCAGTTCTATCAGCACCTGCTTCGCCAGGGGTTGATCCGCGACGATCCCAGTGCGCGGGTCGATGCGCCCAAGCTTGGGCGTCCCTTGCCGATGAGTCTGACCGAGGCCGAGGTCGAGTCGTTGCTCGGTGCCCCGGACACCGGCGACCCGCGCGGCCATCGCGACCGCACCATGCTCGAGGTGCTTTACGCCAGCGGCCTGCGGGTGACCGAGCTGGTGACGCTCACACCCAGCCAAGTCAGCCTCACCCAAGGGGTGGTGCGGGTCACGGGCAAGGGCGACAAGGAACGGCTGGTTCCGCTCGGCGAAGAGGCCGGTTTCTGGTTGCGGGATTATGTGCGAGGTCCGCGCATGGATTTGCTCGGCGGGCGCGTCAGCAATTATCTGTTCCCCACCGGACGCAGCGAGCATATGACGCGGCAGGCCTTCTGGCAGTTGATCAAGCGCTATGCACTGACCGCGGGCGTTGCCAAGCCGTTGTCGCCGCATACCCTGCGGCACGCCTTCGCCACCCATCTGTTGAACCACGGGGCGGACCTGCGCGTGGTGCAGATGCTGCTGGGACACAGCGATCTCTCGACCACGCAGATTTACACTCACGTGGCGCGAGAGCGGCTGAAGCAGCTACACGCAAGCCACCATCCGCGGGGCTGACGGCGGCGTGCCGCCGCCGGCGCGGTGCGCCAATTGTGAGCCAGTCCCGCTTCGGGGGTGGCGGCCGAGAGCCGCTTGTTCTATCTTTCACGGTTTGCTCAAGTGCACGAGCGGTGGTCGTGGATCGTGCCGACCGGTCGCGACGCCGCCCAATCGGCTTGGGAACCTGATATGCCAACCTTCGACGTCGTATCCGAGCTTGATCTCCAGGAAGTTCGCAACGCGGTCGACCAGGCCAATCGCGAAGTGGGCACGCGCTTTGATTTCAAAGGCGTCGCGGCGCGGTTCGAGCTGGTGGAGGGCATGATCAAGCTTGCGGCGGAGCAGGAATTTCAGCTCCAGCAGATGATGGATATTTTGCGTCAGAAGCTGGTCAAACGGCAGGTCGATCTGGCCAGTCTCGACCCGAAGGATCCGGTCACCAGCCTCAATGCGGCGCGCCAGGAAATCGAGCTCAAGCAGGGGGTCGACGCGGAGTCGGCGCGGCAAATCGTCAAGGCGGTCAAGGCCGCGAAGCTCAAGGTCCAAGCCCAGATTCAGGGCGACCAGCTCCGCATCACCGGTAAGAAGCGGGACGACCTGCAGGAGACCATCGCGATGCTGCGGGGCGAGGATTGGGGGCTGCCGTTGCAATTTACAAATTTTAGAGACTGAGGATTCAGAGCGATGTTTACACCCAGATTGTTCACCGTCGCCGCGGCGGCACTCGCATTCGCCGCCGGCACAGCGCTGGCGGGCCCTGAGAGCGCGATTCGAGCCGCGATAGGCAAGGTGGCGCCCGACGTCAAGGTCGACGCCGTCGAAGCGTCGCCGATCCCCGGGCTCTACGAGGTGCTCGTCGGCACACAGATGATGTATGTGACCGCCGACGGCCGCTATTTCGTCGACGGCCGAATCGTCGATCTAAAGACGCGCCAGGATCTCACCGAGCCGCGCCTGGCTGGAGCGCGCAAGCGCTTGGTCGACGGCGTGGGCGAGGATGAGATGGTCGTTTTCGAGCCGGAGAAGGCTACGCACACCATTACCGTGTTCACCGATATCGAATGCGGCTATTGCCGGAAGCTCCACAGCCAGATCGCGGAGTACGGCAAGGAAGGGATCCGCGTGCGCTATCTGTTCTTCCCCCGCGCCGGCAAACCCAGCCCCGCCTATGACGAGGCGGTTTCGGTCTGGTGTGCCGGGGATGCCGCCGCCAGGCGCACGGCGTTGACGGCCGCAAAGGCCGGCGAGCCGGTGCCGAGCCGGACCTGCGACAACCCGGTTGACGCGCATATGGCCATCGGCGAGGAGCTGGGATTGCGCGGCACACCTGCCATTGTCACCGAGACCGGCGAGCTCATTCCGGGCTACGTCG
>JBGSTR010000273.1:0-3555 GCA_041736365.1 Chromatiaceae bacterium
GTCTTCGGCTCGGAATCGCCGCCGCAGCCGCCGAGGGCAAGCAGTGCCGCCAGCGCGAGGATGCACGCGGCTCTCGTCCGAAGTGCCATCTCGGTCATACGCGGAGAGACATCGGTTGGCGCCTGCGGGAACGGCTGCGGATCAGTGTCCGGTGAGGTCGGTGGCTGCAACGGCGCCGGGTTGTGCATCGGTCGGGACGGAGTAGTCGTAGTGTTTGATCTTGCGGCGCATATTGCGCTGGATGATGACGCCGAGCACGTGCCATTCGAGTCCGTCCAGCGCGATCGACGGGTAGCGCTCGTTGAGCGCCACGAGCGACTGCCGACCCTGCGCGTCGCGGACGTACTGCCGGAACCAACGGACCCCCTCGACCTCGGCGAAGACATAGGCGCCGCTGACGTACTGGTCGGTCGGCTCGATGATCACGATGCAGCGCTCGGGGAACTCGGGCTCCATCTGGTCGCCCAGCACCTGCAGGGCGTAGGGCTCGTGCATGCTGCAACCCGTGCTGTCCAGGGTGGGATCTGCCATCATCCGTCCTCAAATATCGGTATCTGATTACACACTTCCGGTTGGCCGGCCACCAGGCCACCCGCTCGGCAGATTTGGTGTCGAGCCGAGACAATCCAACAAGGCTAGCATGAACCGTACAATGGCCACCGAGCGGGTTCACGGCGATCGCCGCGACTGGCACAACCTGCGCGGCATGCTGCCCTATCTGTGGGAGTTTCGCGGCCGCGCCGCGCTGGCGCTGGCCTGTCTGGTGCTGGCCAAGGTCGCCAATGTCGGCGTGCCGCTGGTGCTCAAGCAGATCATCGACGCGCTCGACAAACCGGCCGCCCAGGCGCTGGTGCTCCCGGTTTCGCTGCTGGTGGGGTACGGGGTGCTCAAGCTCGCCTCGACCCTGTTCAACGAGCTGCGCGATATCGTGTTCGCCCGGGTGCGCTACCGCGCCATGCGCCGGCTTTCGACCCGGGTCATGGGTCATCTGCACCGGCTGTCGCTGCGCTATCACCTGGAGCGCCAGAGCGGGGCCCTGAGCCGCGACCTCGAGCGCGGCACGCGCTCCGTGGCCACCATCCTCAACTACATGGCCTTCAGCATCCTGCCGGTGCTGGTCGAATTTACCCTGGTGGCGGTGATTCTGCTCGGGCGCTATGCGCCGGTTTTCTCGCTGGTGACCTTCGGCACCGTGGTCATCTACGTTGCCTTCACCCTGGCGATCACCGAGTGGCGAATGGACTACCGCCACCAGATGAATCGGCTGGACTCCGAGGCCAACAACAAGGCCTTCGACAGCCTGCTCAACTACGAGACCGTGAAGTACTTCGGCAACGAGCGCATGGAGCGCGAGCGCTACGACAACACACTCGGTCAGTGGGAGGAGGTTGCGGTCAAGAGCCAGACCTCCATGTCGGTGCTGAACTTCGGACAAGGGGCGATCATCGCCCTCGGGGTGACCCTGCTCATGGTCTTCGCCGCGAACGGCGTGGTGACGGGGAGCATGACCATGGGCGATCTGGTGCTGGTCAATTCGCTGTTGTTGCAGCTCTTTATCCCGCTGAATTTCCTCGGCATCGTCTATCGCCAGATCAAGTACGCGCTGGCGGACATGGACCTGGTGTTCAAGCTGCTGGAGCGCGAGCCCGAGATCCGGGACCGGCTGAACGCCGCGCCCCTGCGGTTGCGCGACGGCGACATTCGCTTCGAGCACGTGGACTTCCACTATCAGCCCGAGCGGCCGATCCTGCACGGCATCGACCTGCATCTGGAGCCGGGCCGCAAGCTCGCCGTGGTTGGTCACAGCGGGGCGGGCAAATCGACCCTCTCGCGCTTGTTGTTTCGCTTCTACGACGTGACCGGCGGTCGCATCCTGATCGACGGCCAGGACATTCGCGACGTCACCCAGGACAGCCTGCGGGCGGCCATCGGCATCGTTCCCCAGGACACCGTGCTGTTCAATCAGAGCATCTATTACAACCTCGCCTACGGCCGGCCCGAGGCCACCCGGCGTGAGGTCGAGCGCGCCGCCGAGATGGCCCACATCCGCGACTTCATCGAACGCCTCCCGGATGGTTGGGAGACGGTGGTGGGCGAGCGCGGACTGAAGCTCTCCGGCGGCGAGAAGCAGCGCGTCGCCATCGCCCGCGCGATCCTCAAGCAGCCGCGGATCCTGATCTTCGACGAGGCCACCTCGTCCCTGGACAGCCACACCGAGCAGGCGATCCTGGAGACCCTGGCCGAGGTCGCGGAGCACCACACGACGCTCGTGATCGCCCATCGGCTGTCCACGGTAGTCGACGCGGACCGCATCCTGGTGCTGGACCAAGGTCGAATCGTGGAGCAGGGGACCCATCGCGCCCTGCTTTCGGCCGGCGGCCGTTACGCCGCCATGTGGGAGCTGCAGCAACGCGAGGGGGTTGCCTTGCTGGAGGACGAGGCGTGAACGGTAAGGTCTTGAGCGCCGCATCCGGCCCGCGACCCGGTAGGGCCCTAGCCAGGGAGCCCGGCTCCTCGCGGGTGCTCGGCCTGCTGCATGCCGCCGGCCTGATTCGTCCGATGATCCTGGCCTCCACCGCGCTGGGGGGCGCATTCGCGTTGCTCTCCCTGCATTGGGCGCGGCCGGATCTGGTGTGGCCGCATCAGGTGTGCTTCCTGTTGTTGCTGGCCGCCGTCGCCGGTTTCGGCGTCGCTTGCGCACGCCTGCGCGGCCGCTTGCTGATTCCGCTGGTACGGCTCGAAGATTCGGCCGCCCGGGTCGCTCAGGGCGAGCCGGGTGCGAGTCACGCGTTGCAGGACGCGGGTGTGCTCCAGCGTCTGGCCGGGGATATCGGCATCCTGAACGCGGAGCTGACCGACCTCTACGAGGACATGGACGTTCGCGTGGCGCGTCAGACCAAGCGCCTGGCCCAGAAGACGGCGTCGCTAAAGATCCTTTACGACGTGGCGGCCGGCATCCACGAGGCACAGGGGGTAGAGGAGCTGCTGCTGCGGTTCCTGCGGGTTCTGAAGGAGATGGTCAACGGGCGCGCGGCGACCGTGCGGCTGGTGATGCCCGACGGGACCCGGCGGCTGATCGGCTCGATCGGACTGGACGACGGCCTGGTGCGCGAGTCCGACATGAAGCCGGTGGATCTCTGTCTGTGCGGCAGCCTGCTGACGCCCGGCGAGATCGTCTGCGACCGTGACGCGCGCTATTGCTCGCGAGTCTACGGCCGTCGAATGTTCGGCAGCGACGAGATGGAGGTGGTTACGGTGCCCCTGGAGCACCGCGACGAGTTGTTGGGCGTCTACAGCATCTTCGTCGATCGACCCGGGGTCAGCGGGCGCGAGGACATCATGGAGATCCTGTTCACCGTCGGCCACCACCTGGGCGTCGCGATCGCCAAGCATCGCGCGGACGCCGAGACCCGCAGGCTGTCGATCGTCGAGGAGCGCAACGCCCTGGCGCACGAGCTGCACGACTCGCTGGCGCAGACCCTCGCCAGCCTGCGCTTCCAGGTCCGCATGCTCGACGACTCCCTCTGTGGGCTGGCGATCCCGGACGATGCCCGC
>JBGSTR010000274.1:0-3278 GCA_041736365.1 Chromatiaceae bacterium
CAACGGCGTGACCGTGCTAACGCGCTTGACCGCGCGAATGGCGTAGACCGCGCCCAGACCCGGCCACAGGTAGTTGCCCAACGTGTCGAGCAGCGCAAATCGCGATCCGAACGCGCGTCGCAGCGGCGGCCGGTACAAGACGTGCTCGCGCAGCTCGACCTCAAGACCCTGCTCGGATAGCCAATCCTCCACGCGCGAGACGGTGAGAAAGCGCCCGCACCAAGGTGCGCGCCGCTGGTATCCGTTGGCGAGACGGCACATGCCCCAGGTGCTCAACGCGTTGAATCCGACCACCAATACCCGCCCCTCCGGTATCAGCACGCGCTCCACCTCGCGCAGGACCTCCCGCGGACAACTGGCGAATTCGAGCGTGTGCGGGAGCAAGACCGCATCGATGCTGTCGCTGGCGAGCGGTAGCTGCGTTGGGGCCCCGAGGATCTCGAGCCCGCGCTCTCCGGTCGGCTCCGCGCCCGGCATCAGGATCCGATGCCGGATGCGACTGGAGGCGATCGCGTCGCGAAATAGACCGGGTATCCCGACCTGCACCAGATAATACCCGAAGGTATCGCGGAGCATGGCGTGGACGCGGGCGTTCTCCAACGCCGCGACCTCCAGACCAAGCGGCGACTGAAACCACTCCTCGAGTCCCGAAAGCGCGGGCGTTGAGCCGTTGTTAGACGTCATGCGGATGCCTCATCAGACGGGGGCATGGTAACCGGTTAATCGGTTGCGTGTCGTGGGCCGCGGGCGCGGTGGAGCGTCGATAAAGCTTGGCATTCAACCCCGGCCTTGCGTATCATCCGCGCCTAAGAATCGGAAAATAAAGACAAAGCTTTTGTAGTCTCGCTTCTTGTCTCGGGGTGCCTATGTCTGATGTCCTACGTTCGGCGCGCCATTTGGGCGCGCTCGCCGCGCTTGTCGCACCGATCCTGCTCGCGAGCGGCTGTGCTAGAACCACCGACACTGCCCTGGCAGACAGCGACCAAGTTGGCTACCCGAGCACGATCTCGGCCGTCGATTACGGGTACGTGCGCCCGGCGACGGACGTGCGAGTGGTCGGGAAAGGGTCCGGCGGCGACCTCTGGCGCAGGGTGCGCGCGGGTATGCAGCTGGACCTCCACGCGAACCCGCGGATCGACAGCAAGGTTCAGTCCTTCCGCAAGGATCCGCTCTACTTGGCCAAGCTCTCTCAGCGCGCGCGGCCCTATTTGCACGCCATCGTCGGGGAGATCGAACGCCGCGGCCTACCGGCCGAGCTGGCACTGCTCCCGCATGTCGAAAGCCGTTACAGTCCGGGCGCGACCTCGCCCAAGGCCGCGGCGGGGATCTGGCAATTCATGCCCTACACCGGGCGTGAGATGGGTCTGCGTCAAGACAGCTGGTACGACGGCCGCCGCGACGTGCTGGCCTCGACCCGCGCGGCCATGGACTACCTGCAGATGCTCAACCGGCGCTTCGACGGCGACTGGGAGCTGGCAATGGCGGCCTACAACTGTGGTCCTGGTCGGGTGGAGTCAGCCCGGGCCGCGAATCGCCAACGCGGTCTGCCGACCGATTTCTGGTCGCTGAACCTGCCGCGAGAGACGGAAAACTACGTCCCTCAGATCCTCGCTGCCGCGCGACTGGTCGCCGAGCCGCAGACCTACGGTCTCAATTTGCCGCCGGTTCCGGACCGCCCGCAGTTCGAGCTCGTGCATACGGACAGACCGGTCGATCTAGCCCGCGTGGCGGCGGCCAGCGGTGTCCAGCTCTCCGATATCAAACGGCTGAATCCGGGCCTCACGCGCGGCCAAACCGCACCCCAAGGCCCGAGCCAATTGTTGGTGCCGGCGGGCGCCGGACGCAAGGTCAGCGCCGAGCTCGCCAGCGCCAGGGTCGTTCCATACACGTCATCGACTCGACCCGCCGTTGCCGCCGCAGAGCCCGCCCGTCGTCGGGTCCGCCTGATGCCGAACGAAACCGCTAGCGTACATCTGGTCAAAGCCGGCGAGAGCCTGCGCTCCGTCGCCGCCGCCCGCGGCATGAATCCACAAACTCTCGCCGAATTCAACGGCATGGAAAGCGGCGATCCACTGCTCCCGGGCCAGAGTCTGCGCATCCCGATCGCTAGCGGATCGGAGATGGTCACCCATCTGGTGCGCAAGGGCGACTCGTTGAGCACCATCGCACGACGTTACGGGGTCACCATCAGCGACCTCAAGAGCTGGAACGAGAGCGCCAACAACGGCCTGCGTACCGGCTCCATAATCCGTATCTATCGGCGCGACGCAGCGAGCGCCTCCTGACGCGGCAGCCTTGCCGGCCCGTGCTCGGCACGGCCCCCGGCCGAGACTTCCAAATCAGTCCGCCACGGCGCTTTCGCGCGGGGCCGCCAGCCGCTTTACCGCAGCGAACAGGGCCATGAGATGGGCGGTGTTTGCGCCGAGATCGCCCTTACCCACCCGAGAGGCGGAGCGCGCGTGGAGCGCCGTCGCGCCACCGACCGGCTCAAGACGCACGCTGACATCGTCGCGAAATCGAAACAGCGGCGAGACCACCACCGCCCGCAACCCGTTTTCCGTGGGTTCCACCTCCTTCCAGCCAAGCTCGCCCACGGCTGCCGCAAGCGCATCGCGAGCGACCTCGACATCGACCGGTATCGTCGGTGTTCGCAGCTCGGGAAAGGGGTGGTCGGGGCGCGTCTCGGCCACATTGGTCGTCAGATAGGCCGTTAGTCGCTCGAGCGCTCCCGGTGCGGAGAACAGCGGCACGCGGTTCAGCAGGAATCCGCCCGCAATCAAGACGAGTGGCAACGTCAGGGCAAGCCATAACCATTTCACAGTACTGCTCCCAGCCGTGGGCTCGCGGCCCGGACGGCCTCCTCAATCGATTCAACCAAGATCTCCGGCAAAGTCGGATTTCTCCTACGTGAACACTTGGAAAGTAGTCGCCGCGGCGGCGTCAAGATCCCATACCCAGACCCTTTCGCGGGACCTAACCTTCCAATCGAGGCCACGGACCGGGGCCGACATCCATCGGGAGGATACACAAATGACCATCAGCCAATCACAAGCCGTTTGGGAGCTCTGTCGCGAGGGTCTACCCCTGCTCGCGGACGATGCCGAGCGACGGTGGGAGACCGGAGCCACCTTCGAGCCCGATACCCGGGTGCGACTGTCTCGCGAGGCGCGCGGTCTAATCGAACGCTCCAATTGGGAAGCGAGCCGCCGTTTCTCGGAAACGACGCTTCAATAACGGGACGTCGCCCGGCGTCGAGGTACCGCGGAAGCGCGACCGGA
>JBGSTR010000290.1:0-2880 GCA_041736365.1 Chromatiaceae bacterium
GGGCAGCGCGACGGCACCCCATCGGTGGCCCTGCGAGGCGCGGCAGCGAAGCCCGACAGGGTCTCGGCGGCTGGGGGAAACGCTGATTGATAGCGTTGCCCGGCGGGGCCGGGGACGGCCCGGCATTTTTCAGCACGTTGAGTGCCTGAAAATGGAGCGGTCGGAGAGTCGCGCCTCTCGGACCGCGAGCTGATCGAATACCAGGGAGGGCATTCAATCAGCGTTGCCCGTCCGGGCCGGGGACGGCCCGGCATTTTCCAGCACGTTGAGTGCCTGAAAATGGAGCGGTCGGAGAGTCGCGCCTCTCGGACCGCGAGCTGATCGAATGCCAGGGAGGGCATTCAATCAGCGTTGCCCTAGAGTACACTGCGCCGATGACTATCCAGATCGGCTTCGTCATGGACCCGCTCGGGTCCATCAACGTCAAAAAGGACAGCACCTTCGCCATGATGCTGGCGGCTCAGCGCCGGGGTCACGGGGTCTGGTATATGGAGGTCGGGGACCTGTTCCTCGTCGATGGACGCGCGATGGCGCGGATGCGCAGCGTCGAGGTCACCGACAACGCGTCCGACTGGTACCGGATCAGCAGCGAGGAGACGCGCCCGCTCGCGACACTCGATGCCGTGCTGATGCGCAAGGACCCGCCATTCGACATGGAGTATGTATTTACCACCTATCTACTTGAGCAAGCGCAGCAGGCAGGCTGTCTCGTTATCAACGATCCGCGGAGTCTGCGCGACGCCAACGAAAAGGTGTTCACCGTCCAGTTCCCTCAGTGCACCCCTGCGACCCTGGTCACGCGCCGGGCCGCGGACATTCGGGCCTTTCAGTCCGAGCACGGCGACATCATCCTCAAGCCGCTGGACAGCATGGGCGGCGCTTCGGTGTTCCTGGTGCGGCCCGGCGACCCGAACCTGAGCGTGATCATCGAGGGGCTGACCGCTCGCGGCACACGCTTTTGCATGGCCCAGCGCTATATCCCCGAGATCCGCGACGGCGACAAACGCATCCTGCTGATCGAAGGCGAGCCCGTGCCCTATTGCCTGGCCCGAATCCCCGCTCCGGGAGAGACCCGCGGCAACCTGGCGGCGGGCGCCTCGTCGGAGGGCCGACCGCTGACGAAACGGGATCGTTGGATCGCCGATCAGGTTGGACCCGAGCTGCGCAAGCGCGGCATCCTGTTCGCCGGACTGGACGTGATCGGCGAGTACCTGACCGAGATCAACGTCACCAGCCCCACCTGCATCCGCGAGCTCGACGCCCAGTTCGGGATCGACATCGCCGGAACGCTGATCGAGCGCATCGAGATCGCGGCACACGCGCGCTAGGTTTAATTCGCCGCACCATCTCACCGAATAACGATCCCCGAGCGACATATGCAGTACCGGTTGTTCCCATCGCTCGCCGCCATTCGCGCGGGGTCTGGCCTGCTTCTCGCCGCCGCCCTAGCCCTGTTGGCCGGCTGCCGGGACGAGACGCCCGTGATCAGCAGCCACTTCGAGGCCTTCGGCAGTCCCGTCGACATCAGTCTGGTTGGTGTCGATCGTAGCCGGGCGGCCCGAGCGGGCGCGCTGGTCAAGGCCGATTTCGCCTACATGCAGGGCGAGTGGAACGCGTGGGAGCCGGGTCCGCTGGGTCGCGTGAACCAGCTGCTCGCAAAGGGCGAGCCATTCATGGCCCCGCCGTCGGTGGTGTCCCTGGTGCGGCTGAGCCAGGGCTATGCGGAGAGCAGCGGGGGCCTGTTCAACCCGGCGATTGGAAGTCTCGTTGAGCTATGGGGATTCCACGCGAACGCGCCGGAGAACCGCCGGCCGCCGCGGGCGGATCAGATCGCGCGGCTGGTGGCCGCGGGCCCGGAGATGTCGCAGATCCGTATCGACGGGCTCGAGCTACAGGGACTCAACCCCGCAGTGCAGCTCGATTTCGATGCCATCGCGAAGGGCCGAGCCATCGATCTTGCCGTCGAGCACCTGCGCGACATGGGCATCCGCGACGCGATGGTCCAGATTGGCGGGGTGGTGCGGGTAATCGGAGACCGCAGCAGTCAACCTTGGCGCGTCCCGATTCGCCGCACCAGCGGCGCCGCCGTGCTGGCTATGCTCAAGGTGCGCGGCGACGAAAGCGTGGCGACCATCGCCACCTATGACCGCAACTTCACCTTCGCCGGCAAGGTCTATCACCGTGTAATTGATCCGCGAATCGGCTGGCCGGCCGCGGATACGCTGGCCGTGACCGTAGTGCACACGGATGCCACGTCGGCGGAAGCCGCCGCCACGGCCCTGTTCGTGGCGGGACCGGAGCACTGGCACGATGTTGCCCTTGCGATGGGCGTGCGGCATGCGCTGCTGATCGACGCCAATGGACGAATCCACATGAATACGGGGCTGCAGGGACGTTTGGAGCTAATCGACGAGGATTCGGACATTATCGTGAGCCCCCCCCTGACGCCTAGCGCGGCGGCGCCGTGAATCCCGCGCTCTACAGCGCGCCGGAGTTGGCGATTCCGCGGGCCCTCGCGCCGCCGGCGCCTATCCGAACCCCGCTGCTGTTCCCGCTCGCACTGGTGGGCGTGGCATTGCTCCATTTGTTCCTGATTGCGAACCTCTCATTCGAGATGCCGGCGCCGCGACCGCTACCGGAGGAGGCGTTGGAGGTGTTGATCCTCAAGGATCGTGGGGTCTCGACGGAAACCCCGGCGGCGGACGCGGTCGTGTCGCAGGTAAGCCGCGCGGGGGAGTCGCCGCAAGGCGACGCGAACGACTCGGAGCTGGATCCGCTCGCCCAGCCGTTGGATGAAACCGCGAGCCCGCCGATTGAGACCGATCTCGCGCCGATTGCGGCGGAGCTGGAGGCCGCGCCCGAGGCCGTGGCGCCCGAGCC
>JBGSTR010000378.1:0-15386 GCA_041736365.1 Chromatiaceae bacterium
GAGCCGGTCGCCGACGGCGCCAGATCGGCTGCAGAAAGCACCGGATCGGTTACCGCCAACAGGCGACCAGCGGCCGCCGAGGGACCCGCTCAAGCAGGGCCGCGTGATCCGATCGCCAGCGGTCCGTTTCCACTGCGATGGGACCGAAACACAAAGACCCCGCTCGCGTGGACGGCGCCGCCCGTCGACGAACCCGCCGCCCATGCCGCGCTGGATGGAATGCCTGCCTCGGCAGACGGGGATTCCGCGCGAGATCCTTCGCCGGTGAGCGAATCACCGCGACCCGAGGCGCAACGAGCCCCCTCCCAATCGCTACCGCAAGGGGCCGAGGCGTCCGCAATCGCCGGTGTCCGGGTGTTGGTCGATACGCCGTCGCAGGCAGACGTGCCGGAGGTCCACTGGGGTCGAATCAGTAACCTTACCTACGAAGACGGCACCTCACGCACGGCGGGCTTGGAGATCGACGCGGAGCTGCGATTGCACGGACGTGCGCCTCCCAATGCGCTGATCGATCTCTTCGGGCACCCGTTTCGCGTGGGACCGGGCGGCCGCTTCTTGCTGGTGCTTCCTCTGGCGGATGCGGACCTGTTGAAGCAGGCATTGGATCTGCACCCTCCACCCGAGCTGCGCTTACGGCGCGACGACTGAGACGCCTCGTCCGCATCCGCGGGATCGCCGAGCGCCACCTACGCGTATAATTCCCGCCCCGGGAAGCGCGTAGTCGGAAGCCGCGCCAGCGCCACCGTTTTCGGACGCGCCGTGCGCGCCGGATTCGGATTCTCGCTCAAGATATCGAATCGCCGAACCACGAGGGGGCAGGGCGCATGTACATCGCCATGGTCAGCGCCGAGTGCGCACCGGTCGCCAAGGCGGGCGGCCTCGGTGACTTTATCCATGGGCTCGCGCGCGAGCTGACCCTGAGCGGCCATGAGGTGGAGATCTTTCTGCCCAAGTACGACAGCCTGCGGCGCGACCGCATCGACGGCGCCACCGTGTGCTATCGCGATCTCCCGGTGGCCTACCACGAGCAAGCCATTCCCTGCGACGTCGAGGTGGGCGAGGTCGACGGGTTGCGCTGCTACTTCATCGATCCGCACTCCGAGCACGACTTTTTCAGCCGCGGCACCATCTACGGCGAGCCGGACGATGCGGAGCGATTCGCGTTTTTCTGCAGCGCGGTGCTGGAGCTCCTGCTGCGATCCGGAAAGCATCCCGACATCATTCATTGCCACGACTGGCAGACCGGACTCATCCCGGTGCTGCTCTACGAGACCTACGAGGCGCTCGGGCTCGATCGCACCCGGGTGTGCTACACGCTCCACAACATGGGTCATCAGGGCGTGGTGGGAGAGATCATCTTGCGCCAGTGCGGTCTGCGCAGCGACCGGCTCATGGTTGCAGATCGCCTACTCCATCCGCACGGCGACCGGGCGGTGAACCTGATGAAGGGCGGCATCGTCTACGCGAATTACGTGACTACGGTTTCGCCGCGCTATGCATGGGAGATTCAGCATACCGGGCAGGGCATGGGTCTGCAGGGCGTCTTGCAGCAATACCAGGGGAAGTTCGGCGGCATCCTCAACGGGATCGACGACGAGGTCTGGAGCCCGGCGCGGGATACGCACATCCCACAGGTCTACGACGTCGAGCATCTGCCCGCGAAGGCGGTGAACAAGAGCGCATTGCGGCGGCGCCTGGGCCTGGACGAGAGCGACAAGCCGATCCTTGCCGTGGTCACCCGGCTTGACCGGCAGAAGGGCGTGGATCTCATTCGCCACGGCGTCTACTACGCGCTTGGGAATGGCTGCCAGATGGTGCTGCTGGGTTCCGCGCCGGAGCCCGCGGTACAGGAGCAATTCGAGCACATCAAGCGCGACACGGAGGCGAGCCCCGACTGTCACCTGGAGCTCGGCTACGACGAGGAGCTGGCGCATCTCATCTACGCCGGCGCGGACCTGATTCTGATCCCGAGCGTCTACGAGCCCTGTGGTCTGACGCAGATGATCGCGATGCGCTACGGGGTGGTGCCGGTGGTGAGACGGGTCGGCGGCTTGGCGGATACGGTCTTCGACGCGAACTATTCAGACAAGCCGTTCGAGGAGCGCAACGGCTACGTGTTCGATGACCTGACCCAAGATGATTTCGAGTCGGCGTTGGGGCGCGCGGTCGGGCTTTGGTTTCGCTTTCCGGAATACTTCCGGCAGCTGCGGGTCAACGGCATGCGCGCGGACAACTCATGGGGCCGGCCGGCACAAAAGTACGTGGACATCTACGACCATATCCGCTGCTGATGCGCGATTCGCGGCGCGCGGCGTATCAATCGGCGCGAGCGATGGACCCCGGGCTCAGCCGCCCTCGGTCGCCTCGTAGAAGTAATTCGTAGCGGCGACGAACCCGTCGACGCTCCCGCAGTCGAAACGCCGGCCCCGGAAGCGGTAGGCAACCACCCGTCCTTGCTCCGCTTGGCGCTTCAGCGCGTCGGTGATCTGGATCTCGCCGCCCGCGCCGGGAGGCGTCTCGCGCAAGATATCGAAGATGTCCGGGGTCAGCAGGTAACGACCGATGATCCCGAGGTTGCTGGGCGCATGCTCGGGTGAGGGTTTCTCGACCATCCCGGAGACCCGGTAGATCCCGTCCTCGAGCGGATCGCCGGTCACGATCCCGTACTGGTCGACGGACTCTCGCGGGACCTCCTCGATGGCCACCACGCTGCAGCCGTAACGCTCGTGCACCCGCACCATCTGTGCCATCACGCCGGTCGTGTCGCTGACACACAGGTCGTCCGCCAAGATCACGCCGAAGGGCTCTCGGCCGACCAGCACCTCGCCGGTCAAGATGGCGTGACCGAGACCCCGCATCTCCACCTGGCGCGTGTAGGTGAAGGTGCAGCGGTCGATCAGATCGCGCACGCCGTCGAGCTGGGTCTCCTTCGAGGTGCCGCTGATGCGGTCCTCGAGCTCGTAGGTGATGTCGAAATGATCCTCGATCGCCCGTTTTCCGCGACCGGTGACGAAAGCGATGCAGCTCATCCCCGCGTCCAACGCCTCCTCGACGCCGTACTGGATCAGCGGCTTGGTCAGGATCGGCAGCATCTCTTTGGGCATCGACTTGGTGGCCGGAAGGAACCGGGTTCCAAAGCCGGCGACCGGGAACAGGCAGCGTGTAATGGTCACGGGGCGATCTCCTCTTTTTTGGTGCGTTGCCGGGCGGGTGCAGCACCCGATACCGCTTTTTCGTCCCTGCGGCTCGGAGCGCGAAGGGCCGGGTGCGACGGCGATCGGCGCTCAGTGCGTCGCCAGCTGCGCCACCAGCGGCCGATACTGCAGGGCGTAGAACATTTCCAGATAGCGCCGGGTCTCGGTCCGCTCCAGGTCGCTCACGAATTTCCAGAAGCCGTAGACGCGCGACAGGGTCATCATCCGCTCGGCATACAACTTCCACGTATAGCGAGTCTTGACGCGATGCAATGCACCCTTCGATAGACGTTCCCATACCTTGGGATCTTCGCGACAGGAGACAAAGAAGTCCGCGATGCGCGCGGCCGCATCGTCGCCGTGATTGGGATCGATGTGAAAGCCCGAGACGCCGTCCTGGATGATCTCCAGCGGTCCGCCGAAGCAGGTGGCGAAGGTCGGTAAGCCGGTGCTCATGGCCTCGATCACGGTCAGACCGAAGGCCTCGAACAGCGCCGGCTGCACGAACACCCCGCGGCAATCGGCGATGTAGCGATACAGCTCGCCGTTGCGCTCCCGATCTACCTGCCCGTCCACCCAGCGCATCGCCCCGTCCAGACCGTGCTGGTCCATGAGCTCGTGCATCCGTTCGATCTGCGCCCGCTCCTCGGTGTCGTCCGAGCGCTCCGGATCCACATAGCCGGCGGCCACGAACAGGTTCGCCTCGGCGCGCAGCGCCTCGCTGCGACCAAACCACTCAACCAGCCCGGCGATGTTCTTGATGCGGTCCATGCGGGCCATGGTGAAGATGACCGGCTTGTCGGGGTCGAGCAGCGTGCCGCGGTAGCCGCTGCCGGCGCCTGTACCGAAGATCAGGTCCTCGATCTCGGGCAACAGGTGCTGGAGTCGCCGATCGGTCTCGGCCGGCGGGAAGTAGACCCGATGGTCCGCCCCCGGAGAAACGATGTTGAACTTGGGGTCGTAGACATTGATGCCCTGCACGACGCGGTACAGCCCCGGCATCGTGTAGGCCATGTGTCCTTCGTACTGCCCGATGCTCTCCTCGGTGCCGGCGATCTCTTGATAGGTGCTGGTGATGATGAAGTCGGCCGTGTTCATGGCGATGAGATCCGCCGTGAACTGACAGGAAAAGTGGTAATGCGCCTCGTTGTCCTTCCAGTAGAGGTCGGAATAGAGGTACTTGGTCTTCTCCAACGCGTGGGCGATGGTGCATTGGGTGACGCCGAGCCGCGGCGCCATAATCGAGGCCACCAGGTTGCCGTCCGAGTAATTGCCGATCACCAGGTCGGGGCGCCCGCCGAGCTCGCCGAGCAGCTCCCGCTCCGCCTCCAGTGCGTAGCGCTCCAGATAGGGCCAGATCTCGAAGCGCGAGATCCATTTCGGCAGCACCTCACCTTGCTCGTTGCGGAACGGGACGCGCAGGATGCGCGCGTTGCGGGTACCGGCCACCGGCTCCAGCCGCTGGTTGCAGGTGGTGTCCTCGGCCTCCGGAATGAGGCGGGTCAGAATGACGATTTCCGGCTCGATGTCCAGTCCCTGGGCACGCAGCCGCTCGCTCATCTCCTCCTCGAGTGCCCGCACCTGATCGAGGATGTAGACCACCTGGCCGCCGGTATCCGGCCGCCCGAGCACGTTCGCCTGACCGAACCAGCCGTGGGGCGAGAGGATGGCGAGTGAGAACACCATCGGAATGCGGGCGAGAAATAGCTCCAGCGCGCCGGGGGAGGGGGCATCGAGGATGTCCAGCAACAGGTTCATGGTCTCGACGACCCGCTCGGCGCGATCCCCCCAGCCGGGCTCGAACCCCATTGCCCGCAGCTCCAGCGCAAGCTGCTCCCAGGGCTCGTCCGGCTTATGCCGCGCCATCGACGCCGCAGCCTTGCGCAGCATGCGACGCAGGGCCGCCACCGTGTGCACGTTGCTGCTCAGCATCAGCTGCTGACCCTGGTGCGCGTGCACGCGCAGGAATTGCAGCATGCGCTCCTGGCCGAGACTCTGCTCTTCGAACAGCCGGCTGGACAGCCTGCGATTAAGGAACTCGACGCCACGCCCGATAAAACGATCTTCGGTCGGGGTAGCAAATCCGCGGTTGAACGGACCGAGGTCCACTTCCAGCACCCAGTCGCTCACGCCGCCGTCGACCAAGCCCTCCTTGAAGCTCAGAAAGCAGGAAACATCGATCTCTTCCGCCTCCATGGTCTCCAGGTGGATGCGCAGATAGAACCAACGGCCGATCCGCCGGCGCAGCGCGAAGTAGATCCAGGCGCCGTCCAATGCGGCCTCCTGGCTGATCTCGGCGATTCGCTCCAACGGGGTTCCGCGTAGACAATCACCGTCCGGCTGCTCGCACAGCTCGCGATAGCCGTCGAGCAAATCGCTGCGCAGCAGGAACAGGCGCCCGGGTTGTTGGAAGTAATGGAAGACGCGATGGGCGTCGGCGCGGTGCTCCTCGAGGAACCCGCGGAGCGCATCGAGTAGGTCGCTTGGGGTGTCTATGTCCACCGGGGTACCCATTGTTGCGTGATGGACCGGAGACGCGAGCTCGGGCCGCGGGCCGGCCTCGAAGAGAACCCACCAGTGGGCACCTTACCCACCGGCGGACCCTGCCGCAAGGCTACGGGGTTGACGGGTCGTGCCGGCGTGCGAGATCTGCGAGCTCGTGCTTAGAATGAAGCGCAACGGCGACGCGCGGACGAAAGCGAAAAATGAGAGGTTGCGGATCGCGCCTTTCGATAGGATTCAGCCGGTGCGCGACGGCTCCGTCGCCTGAGCCGCGGCCGTAATGGTCCGCAAGTGCAACGCGGTACCGTAAGACCCGACGGTGTTCAAGGTTTCGCGGAACCTGGATCCTTCGATCCAGCTACAAGCTTTTTCGATTTTCCAACCTGGAGCCCGGCGTGGACTCGGCAGATTACCAGCAATTCACCGACACGCTGACCGATCGGCTTCGCCGTTACGACGACGTCCTGGCGCTGGTTGCCCTGGGGTCCATGGCGGCCCGCGATCATCACCCGGACCGCTTTTCCGATCACGATTTCTTCGTGATCGTGCGCCCGGGCACTCAACGCTGGTACCGCGAGAACCTCCAGTGGCTTCCCGATCACGAACGCATTGCCTATGCGTTTCAGGAAACCGTCCACGGCATGAAGGTGCTCTATGCCGACCGCCACCTATTGGAGTTTGCGGTCTTCGACCCGGACGAGCTGTTTCAGGCGCGGATCAATCGCTACCGGGTATTGTTCGATCGCGCCAACCTGACCTCTACGCTGGAGCAGCTGGTCGCGCGCGAGATGGCTGCGCCGGCCGTTGATATCGCCTACCTGAGTGGCCAATTCCTGACCCACGTGCTCGTAGGATTGTGGCGTTGGCGGCGGGGCGAAGAGCTGAGCGCCTACCGGTTTATCCGCGAATTCGCCCTACAGGACCTCGTGCGCTTGACGCATGCGCTTGCGACGGCGGACCGCCCCGACTTGAGCGACAATCTGGACCCGACGCGCCGATTCGAACGGGTGTACCCGGGGGTCGGAGAGGCGCTGGCGGCTGCATTGGAACAGCCGCTCCTTGCCGGCACGATAATGTTTTTGGACTGCTTCGAGCGCATCACAGCATCTGCGGTGGTCGTGCCGAAGGAGGTTGTCGCGATGGTACGCGAGGAGCTCGGGGAGGCAATCGCGTCGCGCGACTGAAGCTCGGGAAATCGCTTCTCGCAGGTAGCACCGGGAGGCGAGAAGTAGGCTGGACCGATCGTCTTTGCTCGAATGGTTTTTGGTCTCCGCCCCAAGCGGAATTGTCCGTCGCTTAGAGGTAAGTATGACAACGTCGGCCCTTCAGCTTTCTCCGATACAAAGGTATCTCGATCGGCTCTATCCCGAGCTTCTCCAATTGGCGGGCGGTCAGGTCGCCAGCTACATCCCGGAGCTGACGCGTGCCGATCCGAGCTGGCTTGGAATCGCCCTGGTGACCGTCGACGGTCACGTCTACCAAGTCGGGGATTCCCGCCAGCGCTTCACCATTCAGTCGATCTCCAAGGCGATCACCTATGGCCTTGCCCTGGAGGATCGCGGCCTGGAGACCGTCTTTGGCAAGGTTGGGGTAGAGCCCTCGGGTGAGGCGTTCAACTCGATCAGCCTCGAGCCGGTGACCGGTCGTCCCTTGAATCCGATGATCAATGCGGGCGCAATCGCGACCACGGGTCTGGTTGAGGCGAGGGCGGAGGGGACGCCAATGGCCCGCATCCTCGAGACCTTTGCCAAGTACACGGGCCACACGATGGAAATCGACGAGAAGGTTTACATCTCCGAAAGCGAGACGGGCCACCGCAATCGCGCCATCGCGCACCTCTTGTACGGGCACGGGATCGTCGATCGAACGCCGGAGGAGGTGGTCGACTTGTACTTTCGCCAGTGCTCGATCCTGGTCACGGCGCGGGATCTCGCTGCCATGGGGGCCTGTCTCGCGAACAATGGGGTCAATCCAGTGACCGGCGTGGTCGCACTACAGTCGCGCTATGTCGAGAAGGTCCTCAGCGTGATGAGCACCTGCGGCATGTACGATTATTCCGGGGCCTGGATCTTCAATGTCGGCATGCCCGCGAAGAGTGGCGTGGGGGGCGGGATCATGGCGGTCCTTCCGGGACAATTCGGGCTCGGCGTATTCTCTCCGCCACTCGACGAGAAGGGGAACAGTGTTCGCGGTATCGAGGCCTGTAAACGACTGTCGAGCGATTTCAGCCTGCATCTGTTCCACGTCGTGCGCTCCACCTCGGCCTCGGTCGTCCGCCAAGTGTACGACTGCGCAACCTGCACCTCCCGTCGTCGCCGCAACGCCGCGGAGCTCGCGGTGCTGGCGTCGGAAGGCAAGCGCATACGGGTCTACGAGCTACAGGGCGAGTTGTTGTTCGGCAGCGCCGAATCGGTGACCCTCGACATGCTCTCCGCGCTCGCGGAGGTCGATTATCTGGTGGTTGATCTAAGGAACGTGATCGCGGCGGACAACGCCTCCGTTCTCGTCCTCAGCGAACTGTGCGGGCGAATCGCGGCGGAGGGTAAATGGATCTTCTTCACCGATTGCGCACATTTGTACAGATTCAAGAAGTACTTGCACAGAGATCTTTCGAACAAGCAGGAGCCTGATTGGCTGCATTTCGAGGACACCGACCACGCGGTCGAATGGTCCGAGACTCAAGTCATCGGCGCCGCGCTGGACGCTGGAGGCGAGGGCGCACTCGTGACCGATCTGAGCCATCAGTACCTGTGCGCGGGGATGACCTCCGAGGAAATTGATCTCCTTCGCGGAGCCGGAGAACGACGGCGGTTCCCGGCCGGCTACCGCATCTTTCGCACGGGTGATCCGGCCGAGTCCATGTACTTCATCTTCGGCGGCGAGGTGGAAGTTTGGGTAGACACCGCTTCCGGCCACCGGCTTAGGCTCACAACCTTGGGGCCCGGGATGGTGTTCGGCGAAGTCGCACTCGCGAACCGGACGGGCCGAACCGCCAATGTCTCTGCCGCCGCCGACACGGACTGCCTGGAGATTCGCTTCGACGCACTCGAGGAGCCAATGCGCACGAAAATGCTTGCCAACATGGCGAGCTCTTTCGCTGCCAAGATTGACCACGACACGCGGCTGATCCGACAGATCGCATAAGCGACGCCATATCGCACTTCCATGTCCCGAAGTTGTACATCGGCAGTCCTCGAGACATCGAAAGTCGCAATCACTGCGTAGCTCTTACTCGGACTAGGCTCGGGATCCCGGCTTTTCAAGCGCAATCGCTTGAAGCGTAGCGGTCAGAGAGGTCGCGCCTCTCGGAGCGCGAGCTGATTAAATGCCGGGACGGCATTTAATCAGCGTCTACTTAGCTTGAGCCGCGTTTACCGACTAGCGCGCTGTCAGCTTCCTTTCTTAACCTTCGGCGCCTCGTCTACGGCGAAGGTATCAACGACTACCGCGTCATCGATGGCCTTCAGGGCAAGGTTGGCCTCGTAGTACTTGCCCTCGTCGACGAGCTTGTTCGCCTCTTCAATTTGCTTCTTGGCGAGGTTTACAGGCATCAGTCTGGTCTCCACGGCGACATCGACTTCACCCAGCTTCAACACCTTCATCGCCTCCTTCTTCTCCCCCTTGCGCAGGTGCTCGTTGGCCTTGGCGATGTGCTTCATGTTCTCCGGACTGGGCGTGAAGTCCTCCGACACCGTCAGATTCGCATCGAAGGGGACGTACAGATCCTCGGGCGACGATTCGTCGATATCCAAGGCGTACTTGTCGGCGTCCTTGATGGCAGCAGCCACCTGCGTCTGGGCGTCGGCGACAAACGTCTTCGTGTTGTCCGGCTCGCCGTTGAAGATCGCGAGCCTCGCGGCGACGACGGACTGCATCGTCGCGAGCGCATCTTCCGACACCTTGATCAAGTCGGTTTCCGTCTTGTCCTTGTCTCCGCGGTCCTTGTCTGCCCTGGCCGGTGCGCCCGGCTGCTCCGCGGGGGCTGCGCTACTATCCGGCGAAGAGCCCTCGGCGAACGCGGAGATCATGCCGGAGAGCGATGTTCCGGTAGATAGGGCGGCGACGATGGCCGCAGCAATAAGGTTCTTCTTGCTCATCTTCCTGCCTCCTGGTTCGAAACGTTTCACCGTGCGCGCTGCGCCTTGCCCAATTCAGGGAGACGCCACGCTTGGGCACAACGATCCGCCAGCCCGAGTAACAGCAGAATGGACCCGGCGTGAACATTCATTCATGCGATGCGCCTGCCGTCTTCGCGGGCTGAGCTCAACTGGCTCGAACCTGGCCTTGTCGCCCCTCATTCGCTGCAGGCTTTGTCGTCCTGGACGGGCGATCTCTGCGTGCAGCCGTTCAGCCGGCCGCTTCAGCGCCTTCAGGCCTTGTTTCCGAAGATGAGCTTGGAGCGGCCGTTGGGTGACAGCTCCCGTTTCACGTCGGCAAAGTACCGACGCAGGAATGGCTCTTCGTCGCGAGCGAAGCTCCGGCTTTCCGGCGACCCCAGCACCGATAGCCGCATCCGGTATAGGAAGCGGACGAGCGGACGGCTGGGCTCGCAGTGCTCCATCATCACGAATCGGCCGCCCGGTCGAAGAACCCTGCTGGCCTCCCCGAGTGCCCGGTCCCGCGCCGCCGGGCTAAGCTCGTACATGGCGTGGGAGCAGCTCACCGCATCGAAGCTTGCGTTGGCAAAGGGCAGACGAGCCGCGTCCCCGACAACGAAGGTGACGTTCGCGACGCCCGTTTGGCGGGCCTTCGCACAAGCTCGGTGGATCATACCGGCCGAAAAGTCAACGCCCACCGCGAGCCCGCCGGGCTCGACCGCCGCCTGAGCGCGAACGGCCACCGCCCCCGTGCCGGTGCAGAGGTCAAGAAGCTTGCCGCCCGCTTGGATGCCGGTCCGCTCGATCAACAGGCCCCGCAGGCGTTCACTGGTATCTCCCGAGTGGAGGGCGATCACCCGGTCGTAGATGTGCGAAAAGAGATCGTAGTAAGCCCGACGAACGCGCATTGCGGCCGACTCCCGCTTTTCCCTGAAGCATCTGCCACGACGCGCTGGGGTGCGCGCCCCGGATAAAGGATACGTCACTTGCGAGAGGGAGAGCTTTGCACTTCGACGGGCATCCCCGTGGCGGAGCTCGGCATCATCCGAGAGTCCACGGCCAAGAAAGGGCGGGCGGCTACTTGGCGCAGCCAAGAAATTGCGTGATCGAATAACGAAAGTATTGCGCGAGGACACCAAATAGAGGACTACATCTCGCGCAGTAGTGGAATGCAGATCTTCTTCGCAAGGCTTCCGTCCCGAGTGGCCAGAGCAACCGTTTGGAGTGCGGCCCGGAAGACCTCCAATGTCACGTTGGACCGGAGGTAGGGACAAATGAGGGAGTTGGCGTTCGACACCATCGTCGCGCGATTGATGGACTTTAGGTTCCCGGAGGTCGACTTGGTGGTCGGCATCGAAACAGGAGGCATCGTCGGTGCGTCCTTGGTCGCCTACAAGCTCGGTAGGGCATTGACCTCAATCGGCGTTCATTATCGCGACGAAATGAATCAGCCCGAATTCGAGACCCCGAAGTTAACGAGATCATTGTCGCTGCATCCTCGAGCAAAGCGCATTCTGCTGGTTGACGACGTCGCGGTCACGGGTCAGACCCTAAGCCTCGCGAAGGACTCGATCAGCGGCGCGGAGGTCATCACTTTCGTATTGAAAGGCAAGGCTGACTACGTGCTTTTCCCCGAGATCCCGGAATGCGTTCATTGGCCGTGGAAGAATTTAAAGCAGAAAAAGGGCGAGGTTTTCCGGTTGCGACCGCTTCCTCGCTAGTCGCAATCTACTGGGTATGTCTCTGAGATGCATGGCGAAGTAGGCGACGGCAGTGCCGACTTCCGGGGCGGGCTACGTGAGGAACCCGTGGTGGCAGTGCCGCCATTCGGAGGTCATAGCAGCCGCGCGGACAAGGTAAAGGTCACGGTTGAGACACGGACTAGATCTAGACGACGTATACGTTGCAAAAACCTGTCTCGTGGCGTCGAGTTTCCTGCGAACCAATCGGAATTGCCGTCGCTGCATGCCGCACCACGCACCACGCTGCGCAAACGCTGTCACTTTTTCCGCGCAAGATTACCCGCAGTGTTTTTTCCGGTTAGGACCACGGCGCGTTCTTCGCCATTGACAGCCACATATTGGCCAACGCGATCAGGGATGAGGCACCGGGAGCAGGCTCCAATACCCGGTGATCTATCTCCTGCTCGGCGCCTCTGTGCCGAGGTCGCGCGCTCCAGATGATTCGTTGATGTTCAACACTGCAATTTCTTGGCGCTTGGCTATATTGATAGCGGAAATGACCAAGACCACCGCGAGGTGGTGACGGAAACCCGCGGGTCTCCCGTCCGGAGACCGCCGGGTTTTCCATTCGGTCATTGGGTTGACTTTTCCGAGCAAGAAGGCTGGGAGGGTGAAATGAACACAAGAACCCGATGTTTGGGTTCCAGGTTTGCGGTGATACTGGCTGCAGGTGTTGCAGTGCTTACCGCTACCACGCAGGGCGTGGCAGCGGATTCATTTCTTTGGGCGCTGCAGGCCGGCGGCAGCGGGTCCGACGAGGGTCGCGGGATCGCCACGGACTCTAAAGGAAACCGCCTGGTGACGGGCGTATTCACCGGGGCGGCGACCTTCGGCGCGGGCGAGCCCAAAGAGACAACGCTCGTATCGGCGGGAGGCGACGATATCTTCCTCGCTAAATACACTCGCGATGGCGCTTTGCTGTGGGCGAAGCGAGCCGGCGGCAGCGGCGGTGATGTCGGCAACGCAGTCGCTGTAGACGCGTCGGATAGGGTGCTCGTCGTCGGCCAGTTCGCTGAAACGGCGATCTTTGGCGCCGGGGAGCCCCGCGCGACAACGCTTAAATCGATCGGCGAGACGGATATCTTCGTCGCCAAGTTTGCGGCCAACGGCTCTTTGCTGTGGGTGAAAAGGAACGGCACCAGGGACTTTGACGCAGCCAAGGGAGTCGCTGTAGACGCGTCCGCCAATCCCCTTGTTGTAGCCGGGGGTTTGGTGGCCAAGTACGCGCCGAACGGGGCACTGATCTGGGCGCAGACCGTTCACGCAGATCTGGAGGGGATAGCCGCGGACGCTACCGGGAACGTCTTGGTGACCGGTAGCCGGGACGAGCGGGGGGATATCTTTTTGGCAAAGTTAGACCCGGATGGATCGTTGCTCTGGGAAACCTCGGCTGGCGATGGCGGCTGCGGGGAAGATAAGGGGGTGGGGGTTGCCGCAGATCCCGCGGGACACGTTCTTGTAGCCGGGTACTTCCACAACAACGCGGACTGGCGTTCACCCGTGACCTTCCGCGATGACTCGAACCCCGTGAATTTCTGGTCCTGTGCAGGCCCAAATGGTGGACAGTGTAGTGTCAGAAGCTTCGTCGCCAAATACGATTCGAGCGGCGCGCTCCTGTGGGTACACGCATCAGCAGGGTACCCCCCGGACACTCCTTCTCAAACCGGTACAGGTGTCGCTGCCGACGCCTTGGGGAACGGCTTTGTTACGGGATTTTATGAACAGCCAGAATACGAGGTACCCCCCTGTCCATTCACGGAAATATACAGCTCCGACGGCTTCTTGAAGTGGACCGCACAAGCCGAATGTACCGACGGTGCTGGCGGCGCCGGTATCGCCGTGGACTCCGACGGCGACAGCTCGCTGACTGGAGGCTTCACAGCCTTGGCGACCTTCGGTGCCGGCGAGCCCAACGAGGCAACACTCGTGTCAGCAACCGACGCCGACATGTTCATGGCCACGTACGCTGGTCCATCGGTCGCGCTCGGTGCGCTGTCGGTGAGCCATGAGTGGTCCAATCTCTGCGCCAAGGGCTTGTCGGACGACTCGGTGGTGCTCCTCGGGCCACCCTCGTACAACGGCGGGGACCCCGGGGTCGTTCGAATGAGAGCCGCCGCGGCAAGCGATTGTCCCTACCAGGTGCGCTTCCAGGAGTGGGACTACCGCGCCCGCGACTTCGGCGATACCCGGCACACGAGCGAGCGGGTGTCCTACATTGGTCTGTCCCCGGGCGTCTACAGACTAGGCCATGTCGACCCGTACTGTGGGGATAGCATCTGGGAGGTAGGTCGCTTCACCCTCGACGGCACCGGCAACTGGAAACCCGTATCTTTTCAGAGCGACTTCCCCGTTGCGCCGGCGTTGTTCCTGACGATGCAGACCGCAAACGGTGGTCAGGCGGCGACCGTAAGGGCCAGGGACGTGGGCCCCGACGGGTTCGAGGCGGCGATCTTCGAAGAAGAGCGCCTGATGGATGGACACGTCCCCGAAGTGATCGGATATCTTGCCATCCACAAATACGAGTACGACGAATGTGACAGAGCCAGGCTATCGGGTACGGAGCTTCCGTACAGCCTGTATCGAACACGGGCCAATCATCAGTGGACAGAGACGGAGACATCGGTGCCGATAGACAGTTGTTCGGCGGGGGGCGTCGATCTTGAGAACAACGCCATTTCACTGCAGATCAAGCTCGAAGAGGAACGATCGCTGGACAACGAGATCTGGCACTCGTACGAGGACCTCGACGTGGTTAGGATCGGGGCCCAGACCTTCGCCCAGCAGGTCAGCAGCTACGGTCAGGATACGACCGCGCTGCGGCGCAAGTAGCGCGAACACCGCGGTCTTCTCGATCACTCTTGAAGCCCAGCCTCGGCTGGGCTTTTTTAAGTGAACCTAGTGGGCCCACGGCCCCTTCGGCAGTGGGAACCGCCAGAGGGGGTAGAAGCCCGTTGGCGTCCGATCTACTCGGATGACTGCGACCCCGGGGTTTGACAAACCGTTGAAAAACGGTTCGAGGTTTTCCGCAGCACCTGCTCGCAACTTCATCCGTCGCTGGACATCGGGGCCCTCGGCGCGACATGTAGCCAATTATTCGTATCCGACCGGGTGACGCCGTTTCCGGACCTCCGCCACCGCATGACAAATTGCGCATAATGTATATTATGTAAAGTCTAGTTGACCGAGTATCCACCATCCGGCGAAGTAACAGTGAACTTTCCGGCAAAGTGCTCGTTGGCCAGACCTCGCCACGCCGGCGCTCCGGGTTCAGCGGAACGCATCCTTTCCCCAGACACAGACCGCCTCCGCCCTTGTTGGTAGAGCGGCATACAACAACGAACCGCGAGACCGGCAACCGCCGATCGCCGAGAGGACGTGTTTCCGTTATGCAGGAGATCTGCATATCGACCGACATCGAGGCGATACCGTCGATATCGTCCGGCGGATGGTTGATGCCGGTACCGCCCGGGCGATCATGGGCAACCACGAGCTCAACGCGATCGCTCCTGCGCGATCCGGCCCAGCCCTGCGAATACCTGCGACTTCACCACTCGCGAAGGTACGGCGACCGGAACTACTTCCAGCACAAGACCTTCTTGGACGAGGTCGGCGGCACGCCCCTCCACAAGGCGAATATCGACTGGTTCCTGACAAGGCTGGTCGATAAAGACAAGATTGGGTTACGATTTCATCAGTTGAAATTTTAACCGATGTTTTAGTAACCCATGCCCCTCGCAAGCCGACCGCTGTCCCCCCTCACCCGCCAGGCCCTGCGGCTGCTGGGCGGCCTGATCGAGGAGGGCCGCGTCCGCAAGGGCTGGTCGCGGGAGATGCTGGCCGAGCGGGTCGGC
>JBGSTR010000422.1:0-2055 GCA_041736365.1 Chromatiaceae bacterium
GGCCGTAAGCCGCACCCGCCCCATTTTCTGGCTGCACAAAGGCAAGGCCGCCGAGCCCGATTGGTGGCCGCGCCTCGCCGTCCGCGACGGAAAGTGGAAGCTCCTCACGACCTATGACGGCGCGCGAACCGAACTGCACGACCTTACCGCCAACCGTGCGGAAGACGCGGCGAAGGACCAATCCAAACAGCAGCCGGAGATCGTCGCCAGACTGAAGAAAGAGGTGACGAGATAGACGATGGCATGCACCGGATGTCTCTCGGTAATGGCGAGGATCGTGCCGATGACGGTTACCACTGCCAGTATGTAGAAGAGATAAGTTTCCATAAAATCCATTTTTGGGCGGTTGCCGTTACGGTAGTAATGACCTGACATCAACCGGAGGTTTTTCCTCAACTCCTTCGCCTCTCGGTTGGGTCACGCCGATACCGGCATGACGGTAAAAATTGTAATCCGGCGATTTGCCGCCGCCGTCGATCAGAAGATCTTCTTTTTCATAGACCAGATCCATGATGTCACGTTTGCAGATTTCGAAATCGGGTGTCATCTGGATCGCCAGAGTCGGGCACGCTTCGGCGCAGAAACCGCAGAAGATGCAGCGTGAAAAGTTGATCCGGAACCACTCCGCATAGCGTCTTCCGTTTGCATCCTCCGCAGACTGCATGGATATGCAGTCTACCGGGCAGGCCGCCGAACAGAGCTGGCAGGCTACGCAGCGCTCACCGCCGTCCGGGTCTCGTGTCAGAACGATCCTGGCGCGGTAACGAGGATAGGGTGTGCGTTTCTCCTCCGGGTACTGGATGGTTACAGGTCTGCGGAAGATGTGCTTCCAGGTGATCCACATCCCGGTGAGGAGCGCTGTTATGTCGGATAGAATCTTCATTCAGCCTCTCAAAACCAGCCACCAGCCGGTAACCACAATGTTGAGCAGTGCCAGCGGAGTCAAAATCTTCCAGCCGAAATGCATCAGCTGGTCGTAGCGGAGTCGTCGCCTGGGCGATGGCCGAGAGCAGCACGAGGCTGCTCGGCCAGGGGTAGGCCGGCGACTGGTTGCCCGGGGAGGCGTAGTCGCGAGGGTTGGCCATCGCACCCGCCTCCCCGGCGTCCCGGCCGAGCACGACGTGCTCCGAGAGCATCACGCCGTCGATGCCGTGGCCCTCCGCGACCCGGGCGAGCTCGACGAGGCCGCCGAGGTCGCGCGGATCGAGGATGGCCTCGTTCTCGGTCAGCACCATGAGCCAGCGGATCCCGCGCACACGCCCTCCCTGTGACATGGGCACTGTAGAGAGGATCAGCTTGGGCGGCGCTCGCCGCGCTACGCGCCCGGGCTACGGCTAGGGCCTCCTGGCAGAGCTCAGCGTGGCAGGGAGCGAGGTGGACGGGAACGCGCTCGACCCGCTCCTGCGCCGGCTGGAACGGCAGGGGCGACAAGCTCCCTGCCACGTCGCCCGGGTGTCGCCGCGCCGTCGGCGAGATCGTCGCCTCGATTGTCATCGCGGTGCTCACCATCGCGTTCCTGCTCTAGCAGCGCGAGGGGTTGGCCCTCCCTGAGGGTGCCGAATCGACTCCTCTCCTGACCGGCGAGCTCTGGGATGTCTGGCTCCCCGTCGTGGTCCTCGCCCTCGCGGGGTCTGTCGTCGTGGACCGCATCCGCCTGCGCCCGGGCACGCCCTGGGCCGTGGCGAGCACGACCATCGCGCCCGATGCGGCCATCGCCGTGTCGGTCCTTATGGGGGGACGTGGTGGAGGAGGTGCGGCAGGACAGCCGCGAGCGCCGGGCGTGAGGCCTGGTCGTCCGCCCGCGCCGCATCCTTGTGCCGGGTCTTCGCCGCACGCTAGGTTCCGGGCCACGTGCCGCGAGTCGAATCGACTGGAAGCAGAGATCACATGATCCAGCACCATCGGACATCGAGCGTGGTGCTGGCCATCACTGTCTCCCTGGCGCTCGTGACGGCGCCCGCGCTGGCGCTGGCGACGGACCAGCCGGAGCCGGTGCCACCGGATGTCAGCATCGACGGTGGGCCGGTGAACGTCGAACCGCGGCTGCTGCGGGCC
>JBGSTR010000449.1:0-6128 GCA_041736365.1 Chromatiaceae bacterium
GGGCCGAGCCGGCGTCTACGAGAAACAGGCGCTGGTGCTGGTCAACCGCGGCGGCGCGACCGGCGCCGAGATCCTGGCCATGGCGCGGGAGGTGCAGGAAAAGGTAGCGGAGGCGTTCGGCGTGTGGCTGGAACCGGAGCCCGTGATCGTTTGAGCCGCAAGCGCCTGAAACTCAGTGGTAGAAGGGGCATATCCCGAGTATTCCCAAGGGCTTGCGCTCGCCGAGCTTACGCGCGATGGAGTAAGCCGCTGCGGACCTGCGGGTAGACCACCTTCGACCGCCGCCCGCGATCACGACCGGGTTGGTGGCCGCTAATTCGTAGGGTGGAACAAGCGTAAGCGGTTCCACCAATTCCGAGTGGGCCGACGGACGCAACTCCACAGCGGTTCCATCAATTCGCTCGGAGGTGGATCCGCTCCGCTTGATCCACCCTACGGTTCTACGGATAGTACCTCGCCATCCGGTCGCGGTTTAATTGCACCGTTGCGCGTCATTCCAGGCTCATCCCCTGAATGTTGTCTAGAGTTGTGGCGCCCCAACGTGGCGTCGCACAACCCATTCGCGACGCAACGAGCGAATGAGCTGTACGGCCAATCAGCCGGCCGCTGAACATAACCATGTTTAACTGGATTGTAATGGATGTAATCCATGTGATTCGCCCAGTCGGTCTCGTCGCAAATTAGGTGCTCCCAGAAGCGCCGCTGCCAAATCGGCTTTTCTCCGCGACGTTTTTCGGCACATCAAGACCGACTGAAAACTTGTGCTTGATGAGCCGCCAGCCGATCGATCTCCTCCCCGTAGGGTGGAACAAGCGCAGCGGTTCCACCAATCGCCGATGCGGGCAGGCAACCCGACCGCGGCACCATCGTGCCGTTGCCCGTCATTCCTTGCTCATTCCCATCAATGTCGTCCCGACCGGCAATTGCCTACATTCTCCGCGCATGGCCGAGGAATTCCCTTTAGATCGGGTCTCTGATTTCTACAATGTCGTTGATGATGCAGGCACCTCGTAGACCAGCCGGTAGCTTTCGTGCGGGATCCACTCCCGGGTGCCTCGGATCGGTCCGGGCCACCCCATCAGCGGATGCTCGGCCAATCGCCCGGCGGTCGCCGCGAAAACCTCATCCATGCGGATAGCGGTGAGCGGGTTGTCGCGGGGGATGAATTCGATGATGTCGGCGCGGTCCTGCTCGACGGACAGGGTCCACGGAGCCCTCATGCGTCGGCGCCGCCGGCTTTGGCCCGCAGCGCGGCGCGACGGGCAGCAAAGCGTGCCTCGACGTCGGCGTTACTTGCGTAATGACCGGAAACGATCTGCTCACCGATTAGAGCGCCGGTAACGCTATTACCCGCAGGTCAAGCATCGGCGCTTTGGCGTCCGGGACATCCGGCAGGGGCCGCCGCCGGGAAAGCCCATCGAAGCACTCGTGGTACAGATCATCGCGGCGTTACCTGTACCGCATGTGGGTCCAGAGGAATCCGTTGCCGAGCGACCGGGCGGCGCAACGGCAGATCTTCGCGCGGTTCGACGCGTGATCGCCTGACCTCGGCTCGGGTCATCCCCGAACGATCTTCTTCGCATCCTTGAGCAGCAAGAGCAGTTGCTGCTCGCGCAGCGGCGACGCGATAAAGCCGAACCGGCTGTAGAAGCGCGCCGCGTCTTCGTCGATGGGGTGGGTCAGCATCGCACGCACATCGGCCTGTTCGGCGATCACCAGCGTGCGGCGGATCGCGTCCTGAAGCATTCCGACGCCGATCCCGCGCCCACGGTGCTTCCGCGACACGGCGAGTCTGGCCAGGATCACCACCGGCACCGGGTACTGTCCCAATCCCTTGCGGATGCGCTCGGGTGCTTCCAGCGAATCGACCTGGCCCACGGTCAGGCTGAAGTAGCCCGCGACGCGGTCATCGTCATCGGCAACGACGAAGGTCTTGGCCGAGCCGCTTCCCTGGGCTTGGCGGGCGTGGCGCAAGAGCCAGTCGTTCAGCGCGGGCTTGCCGCAGTCGAAGCCCTCCAGCCGATATGTTGCGGCCAGGGGCTCCGGCGCGTGCAACGTCACTTCGTGTCCCAAGGCGCCTTGTGGGCAAACAGGTCACGCAAGCCGTCGTTGGCCTGCGCGGGGCTCTCCAGTAGATCCATCAGGGCCTGGTACTGGCCGCCCGAGACCATGAACAGTCGCTGATCCAGCAGCGTCTGCTCGGCAGCCAAGCAGGCGCTGTCGAGAATGAAGTCGGTCAGCGACTTGTGGGCGACCTCGGCGGCACGACGCAGCACGGCCTCCTGTTCGGGCGTGGCGCGCAACCCGAGACGGGCGGAACGGGCAGCGGGCGAGGATGCGCTGCCAGTCATGGACGCGCCTCTCTTGTTACGATAAGTTTGCGCGATGTTAGTACAAATGACGCACGCAGTCTAAATCTCGGAGACAGATGACTGGCCAGCGCAGTTGACCATGAACCACCATGAGTCAGTCGTAGATTTTGCGAGGTCAGGCGATGCGCGGCTCCTCGGTTGACCGGACCGTCGCCGGTTTCATCCGGTGGTGCCGGTACCTGCGTTGTGTCACGTAGCGGCGCGGGCATTCGCATTGTCCGTTTCACTGCGCCACTGCTGAGGGAGGGCACTGAGACGCACGCGATCGAAGGCGTGTCGGTGAAAGTATATGGCCTGGCCAAGGCTGATCGAAAAATACTGCATGTCCGGCACCTGGGATCACCAGCCGCCGTTTGTTGGGGATCGCAATCGATCGTCCATGTCGCTCTTGCGTAGCACGCGGTCCGCCGCCCCCCAGAGCACCAGCCAGCCGTAGGCGCCCAAGCGAGCGCAGATGTCGTCCTCGAACGCGATTCCTCGCGGTGGCTCATGCCTTCGGCCTCAGGGCTCAATACACCGCGTCGTGGCTGCCGACATTGACGGGGACGATCCGCTCGTACTCGACCAGGAGCTCCAGCGTGACGCGGTAGGACAGGTTGATCGATACCGAGTGCAGTGCCGCCAGGCGTCCCTCGAGCGGGTGCAAACGCAGGGAGGGGTGGAAGGGATTGGACTCCAGAAGCTCCAGCGTCTTGTCGTACTGGCGCCTGACCTGCGGATGCCGCCGCAGGAAACGCACCTCGATCCGTCGGTACCGATCCGTGAAGACGAGTTGGAAGCCCATCGACCCGATCGGCCCGGCCTTAGTCTTCCTGTGCCCGCTTTGGACCCAGCTCCGTATCCAGGCGCCGTGCGTGCTCCGCGGCCGTCTCGGCGACGTAACGGCCCGCCGCCAGATCGGTCCGGGTCTCCGCCAGGGCGGCATCCAGCTCGCACTCGCGCAGGTAGTGGTAGTGCGACAGCTCCATGACCACGAAGCGGTCCTTGCCTCGCACCGAGACGGTCGCCTCGGGCTGCTCGGCCAGGGCCGCCTCGATGGCGGCAACCCCTTTGGTTTTCAGATCGTTGGCGGTGATGCTGGTCATGATCGCATCCTGGTGCATAAGCGTAATCGTGCGGTTGATCATGCGATAAATGATGCGTCATCGCAAGGCACGACTGTGGCGAAGGTGGCTGCGCCCGGGAGGCCTCGGGCTTAGCCCTCCACGGATCGACGGAACCCAGGTGGAGCAGCCCTCGCGCGTCGATCTGCCGGTCGCAGGGGCGGAGATAACGGCGGCGCGGCGCTCTGTAGGAGGGCGAAGGCTTGTTTGGCTTCTATCGCTAGCGAATCAAGCTGCGTCTCCCGAGAGGATATGAATTGAACGATCTCGTCCTGCTCTTCCCCGCGAGGCGAAAAGAGATCGAGCAGCTCAAATTTCTCGGGCTCAAGCCGCCATTGTTGAGGCAGAAAATCCTCTAACTATCTGGATCCAGAAAATAAAAAAGCCGTCCTGAGACGGCTCTGAAACTCGAGTTGGTGGAGGCGGCGGGAATCGAACCCGCGTCCGCAAGCCCTCTGCCGTTGGTTCTACATGCTTAGCCCGTTCAATTATTTTTAACCTTCCAACGCCCGAAGGGCAGGGCGATCGGTCGGCGATTCCGAATTGGGTTTTAGCGGATCAGGTCCGGACTCCCGTCACCGCGATTCCGTGTGATGTTACCCCTGAAACCCGACCCCCACGGACAAGGATCGGTCAGAGGCCTCACTGCCTAAGCAGCGAGGGCGTAGTTGTCGTCGTTGGCAACTATAGTTTTGCGGATGGATTTACGAGGTATCCCGCACCTCGGCATGCACCTCGGGTTTCGCGACCCACGTCGAAGCCAAGTCGCCCCCGGGGAAACGCTGATCCAAGGCCAGTACGGCACTTGTTCAGCTCGTACCGAAAACGCGATCTTCGAATCACCCAGGGGCGATCCAATTTTCGTTTCTTCGGTACGTTCGAAAAGACAATGTAGTGCTGGATGGGTTCCGCGGCAAGGTCACCCTTGCTTGAACAATCTTTCTTTTTCGCGCTGCCAGTCGCGGTCTTTCTCGCTGGCGCGCTTGTCGTGCAGCTTCTTGCCCTTGGCGAGCCCGATTTCGAGCTTGGCGCGGCCGCGCTTCCAGTACATCGCGGTGGGCACCAGGGTGTAGCCGGCGCGCTCGGTTTGTCCGATCAGCCGATTGAGCTCGGAACGCTGGAGCAGCAGCTTGCGGGTGCGCACCGGGTCTGGGCTGATGTGGGTGGAGGCGGTGGGCAGCGGCGACATGTGCGCGCCGATCAAGAATGCCTCGGCGTGGAGGATCTTAACGTAGCTCTCGGTGATCTGGATGCGCCCCGCGCGTAGGCTCTTGACCTCCCAGCCCTCGAGCACGATACCCGCCTCGATGCGCTGCTCGATGTGGTACTCGTGGCCCGCCTTCTTGTTGAGCGCGATGGTCGCGCCGCCGCCGGTCTTGTGTTTTCCCTTTGCCATCGCGCGAGTCTAAAGCAAAGGGGCCGGCGGGTTAATCGCCGCTGAGTGGCCGCGAGGCAAATGGTTGGTCTTGATTGAACCTCGCGTTGCCGCTAGAGTACCGGGCTCGCTTTGAAGGAGGTGGATATGCGACGGCCTTTGGTTGCTGGAAACTGGAAAATGAACGGCACACGCGCGAGCGTGGAGACCCTGCTTGCCGGCGTTGTGCCTGGCGCGGCCGCGATCGAGCATTGTGCAATCGCCGTATGTCCACCCTATCCGTACCTGCAGATGGCGGGGGCGGCCCTGAAAGGCAGCCGCGTCGCGCTGGGGGCGCAGGATGTCTCGATTCAGGAGCCGGGTGCCTACACCGGTGAGATCGCCGCGTCGATGCTGACCGACTTCGGCTGCACCTATGTGATCGTCGGCCACTCGGAGCGCCGCCAGTATCACGGCGAGGACGACGTGCTGGTCGCCAATAAGTACGCGCGCGCAGTCGAGCATGGCCTGGTGCCGATCCTGTGCGTCGGGGAGACCCTGGAGCAGCGTGAGCGCGGCGAGATGGAGCAAGTGGTTGCCGCGCATGTCGACGGCGTAATCAATCTCTCGGGCGTCGAGGCCTTCCGTAAGGGCGTGATCGCCTATGAGCCGGTGTGGGCCATCGGCACCGGCGTCACCGCAACCCCGGAGCAGGCTCAGGAGGTTCACGCCTTCATCCGCCAGCGCATCGCCGCGCACAATCGTGAGGTGGCCGACGGTCTACAGATTCTCTATGGCGGTAGCATGAAGCCCGGCAATGCGCCCGAGCTGATGGCGCAGGCGGATATCGACGGCGGCCTGATCGGCGGGGCGGCCTTGGTCGCCAACGATTTTCTTGGGATCTGCAAGGCTGCGGATCAGGCACGATAGCCGTTCTCGGCGAGCAATCAGATGCAGACAATCCTCACGGTCTTTCAAGTCTTTCTCTCGCTCGGCCTCATCGGCTTGGTGCTGATCCAGCACGGGCGCGGGGCGGATGCGGGGGCCGCGTTCGGTAGCGGGGCATCGGCGACGGTGTTCGGCGCAAGCGGCTCGGGCTCGTTCCTGACTCGGCTGACGGCCGTCTTCGGTGCGCTGTTCTACCTCACTGCCATGGCGCTCGCGTTTTATGCGGCGCAGGGTGGCAAGCCCGCGGGGCTGATGGATTCGGTGGGCGACAGCATCGTCATCGAGGCACCCGCGCCGCAGCAACCGCCGCCGCAGCAGGGGTCGTCGGACGTCCCCGCCGTGCCGGGCGCC
>JBGSTR010000509.1:0-9617 GCA_041736365.1 Chromatiaceae bacterium
CGACGGGTCGGTGCCGGCCATCGGGGCGGCTTCGATTCTTGCCAAGGTCGCCCGCGACCGGCACATGGCGGTGTTGGACGAGGCCTATCCCGGATACGAGCTGGGGCGCCACAAGGGCTACCCGACAGCAGTGCATCTCGCGGCGTTGCGCCGGCTCGGACCCTGTCCGGAGCACCGCATGAGCTTTCGACCGGTACGCGAGGCCCTGGTCGCGTGCGAGACTCTAATCGCGCTGCGCTTCGCGGGGGGATAGCCGCGGGGCGTCGGCCGTGGGGTCGTCCGCGGGAAATCGCTCCGGTTCCACGATCGTCTCCACCTCCACGGCGGGTCCCGGTGCTTGCAATCGGTCGGCAAGCGTCTTCAAGGTCATGCCTCGCAGTGCCCGGCCGAACGCGGTGTCGACCTCGTGCTCGATGTCGTCGATCACCGGGTCCGGGGCGGTGCCGCGGCAACCGCTGTCATGCTCCTCGAAGCAGCGCACCGCATCCAGCACCTCCTTCAGACTGATCGAGGCGGGCGGGTGCGCCGGCACGTAGCGGGGCGGGTCATCGGCGGTCTCGGTGATGAAACCCTGCTCTTGGAGCGCGGCCAACATGCGCTGGATGTTGTTCTTCGGGACCCCGAGCGCGGTGGCCAGCGCATCGTTGGTCCAGGCCGGGGCGCCGGTCTCGTAGGCGCGCGCGACCTGTCCCGCCACCACCAGCGATAGGCGCTCGCGCAGGCGATTGCTTAGGCGCAGGTCCCGCGAGCGAATGGTCAGGTACTCGGGGTGCTGGTGATAGAAGGCGATGCTCGCGCCGACCAGCAGGATCAGCCAGGCGATATAGATCCAGATCATGAACAGGACCAAGATCGCGAGACCGGAGTAGATTGCCGTGTAGCGCGTCGAGCTCACCATGAAGTGCCCGAACACCCAGCCCACGGTTTGCCATAAGAATCCCGCGGCGAGGGCGCCGATCATCGCGGACTTTAGGCGTACCCGGGTGTTCGGCACGAACACATAGATGAACGCGAATGCCAGCGAGATCATCAGGAATGGGACCAGACGGCCAACCCACTCGAGCAGGGTGCCCATCGGCTCCATCGCCATTACCATCTGCACGAATGCGGTGCTGCGTACCGACGCGGACAATCCGAACGCCGAAAAAAACAGTAACGGTCCGACCATCAGCACGCTCATATAGCGGCTGAAGCGCTGGGTGAAGGAGCGCGGCCTGTGCACGCGCCAGGTGTAGTTGAACGCCTCCTCGATCTTCTGGATCAGGACGATCACCGTGTAGATCAAGAATGCGAGTCCCATGGACCCGAGCACGCCGACCTGCATGTTGTCGACGAAACCGATGATTTGCCGGGTGATCTCGGCGCCCCTTTCGCCCAGCGGCGCGAGTGCGCTGAGCAGCAACGGCTCGAGCTGGTTGTGAACGCCGAAGCCCTTGAGCACGGAGAAGCTGACCGCCAGCAGCGGCACCAGGGACAACAGCGTGGTATAGACCAGGCTCATGGCCTGTAGGGTGAGATAGCCCTGGGTGAGGTCGCGGGCGAGTGCATAGATCAGCCGCCCGACCCAGACGAATCGCGCCTGCCAGCGCGGCAGCGTTTCCAGACGCTGGTTCCAGAGCACATGGGCGACGCGTTCTTCGATCGATTTTTCCTGTTGCATGAGGCGCGTCGGGAGCCGGGCTGGCGCTGCTGGTTGGGCGCAAGTATACGGATCGTAACAACCCGGTGCCTGTCGAACCGGGAGCCCCGGTGTTATCGTTACCGCCCCTCGGGTCTCGATCGGTCGCCCCGGTGTTGCCAATCAACCACATGGAGAACTGCCGTATGAACCGGACCCAGCGCCTGCTGGCAATGCTGATGCTCTGTGTGCCACTCGCGGTTGCGGCGGAGGGCGGTCAGGGCCTGTCGCCGATTCCGGACAAGCCGCTCGCCCCCGATTTCGACCTGCAGGATGCGAGCGGAAACCCGCATCGTCTGGCGGATTACCTGGGCCAGCCGATCGTCCTCAATTTCTGGGCGACCTGGTGTCCACCGTGCCGCGCCGAGATGCCCTCGATGCAGCGCGCCCGGGAGGCGGTGGCGGATGAAGGGATTGCGATCCTCGCCATCAACGTCGGCGAGGATGCGGAAACCGTCCGCAAGTTCCTGGCCGATACTCCGGTGGACATTCCGCTGCCGCTGGACATCGACTCGACGGTGGTCCAAGCCTATCCGGTGCGGGGTCTGCCGACGACCTTCGTGATCGACCCGGAGGGGAAGCTGGTCTATAGCGCCACCGGGGAGCGCGAGTGGGACGACCCGAAGCTGCTGGATCAGATTCGGGCCTTGAAGCGCTAGCGCGTGGTCGGCGGAATGACTCCGGAACGATGTCGACAGCAGTGGGCCGGCGAACGTGAAGGGATCGCGGATGGCAACCCAATGGGCGTCGATCCGCCGCGAATCGCGCTGGATCTGGGCTGCGCTGGTATGGGGTGCGCTGAGCCTCGTCATCGTTCGCGAGTACCGCAGGATCGGCGGCGAGCCGGCGCAAGTGCAGGAGCTGTGGCTGCTGATGTCCCTGCTGTGGGTCCAGTTCGGCTTCGCCGCGTTGTTCGCCGACTGGCGACACAATCGGGGGCGGCGGTTTCGCCGGCTGATCTTCCGCACCTTGATGCCGCCGCTGGTTCTCCATTTCGTAGTCTTCGGGATTCTTTAGCATGCCAATAGGCGGCAGCCCCCCGCGGCTGAGCGATGCGGACACCGCGGCTCGGATCTTTTTCGAGCGGGCGGCGCGGGTGGAGCTGCGCGATTGCCCGAGATGCATGATCCCCGCATCGGACGGCGGCTGGAGTCCGGTTACCTGGGGCCAAATGGCCGAGCGCATCGCCCGGCTCGCCGCGTTTCTGATCGGTCGCGGGGTGGGGGTGGACGTAAAGGTTGCGGTGCTGGCCGAGACGCGTTTGGAATGGGGTTTGGCGGGGCTCGCCGCGCTGGCGGCCCGAGGCGTGCTGGTCCCCGTTTATCCGACGTCGATCGGCGACGCGCTGGCCCACGTTTTGGGTCACTCGGATTCGCGGGTGCTGTTCCTCGAGAGCGCGGAGCACCTGCGGCGGGTGTTGCCGATGCGCGAGCGGCTGGCGTTGGACACCCTGGTGGTCATGGAGTCCGTCGACCCGATCGCGCTCGCGCGCGAGCTCGGCATCGACCCCGCGGCGGCGGCCGGGATATTTTCGCTGGACGCGGCGGAGTCACTCGGTGCGGCGGCACTGCAAAGCGATCCGGAACTGGTGCGCGCGCGCTTGGGTTCCATCCGGCTCGACGATATTGGCAGTCTCATCTACACCTCGGGCACCACCGGCCTGCCGAAGGGCGTGCTGCTCACCCATCGCAACGTCGCGGTGAGCGCCGCGGACTGGATCAGCCTCAACGGCCCGGCGCTGCACGAGGGCGACGTCGATGTGCTGTGGCTGCCGATGTCGCATATCTTCGGGTGGGGCCAGTTCGGGCTCGGCAATCAGCTCGGCTTCGTCACCTATTTCAGCGATCCCGTGCGTGCCCTTACTCATCTGTGCGAGCTCGCGCCCCAGGTGTTTATGAGCGTGCCCGTCTATTGGGAAAAGCTCGCCCATGCGGCGCGCGCCGCCGGGGACGGCGACGCGGCCGCTGCCGAGCTTCGGCGGCTCACCGGCGGCCGGCTGAGATTCTGCCTCTCCGGTGGCGCGGGATTGGCGGGCGAGGTCAAGGAGCTGTTTCGCAGCGCCGGCATCCTGATCATCGAGGGCTACGGGCTCACCGAGTGCTCGCCGACCTTGACCATGAACCGCCGCGACGACTACGACTTCGACTCGGTGGGCAAGCCCTATCCGAACGTCCAGCTGCGCCTTGCCGAGGACGGCGAGATCCTGGCCAAGGGCGAGAATATTTTCGCCGGCTACTACAAGGACGAGGCGGCGACCGCGGCGTCGTTCGACGCGGGCGGTTGGTTCAAGACGGGCGACCTCGGGCGGTTCAACGCGCGCGGATTCCTCCAGATCATCGGTCGCAAGAAGGAGATCCTGGTGACCTCGGGCGGCAAGAACGTGCCCCCCGAGAACATCGAGCGCTGTTTCCGCAGCGATCCGCTGATCACCCGGGTCGTGGTCTACGGCGACGCCAGGAAGTATCTCACCGCGGTCGTGGATATCGACGATACGCTCGCGCGCGAACGTTTGGTTGCGGCCGGCGCGGCGTCCGAGGGGTCCCTGCGCTTCCACCCGCTGGTTCGGCAATGGATCCAGGAGCGCATCGATGCGGTCAACGACGGGCTCGCGCGCCACGAGACCATCAAGCGATTCCACATCGCCGACGAGCCGCTTACCATGGAATCCGGATTTCTCACCCCGTCGCTCAAGGTCAAGCGAGCGCGGGTCTACGAGCGCTATCAAGCGGCGCTCGACGCGCTCTACGAGCCATAAGGAAGACGGCACGCGGGCCGATGCGCTCACCGTACGGGGGCGGTGCGGCAGCGGCGGCGTTGCCTATAATGAGCAATCGCACGAAAAAACCAAGATTGGTCTCAACCGAAGGCGGCCATGTTTGCCTAGGCTGGTCGAGTCGTCACCCGCCGAACCAGCGTCACGGGTGACTGATCGCGCCTTTGGATTTTTATGTTTTTTCTTCCACTGTGGGCAGGGAAGAATTCGCGCACCGATGTGGTCTGATCGGGTACCCAGGCTCGGGTGGTTCCGGCGGGGTCTGATTTTTAACATGTAATCTTCACAATTACATGCGAGCATCGATATAAAATCGACGCCAAACAACATAAATGCGCCTTATCAGGGCGTATCGAGATGGTTCCAATCGGGAGGAGACAACACGATGAATCACCCGCAAGTAGCAGACTTAAAAGCTGTTCTATCTGAAACTACCGAGCCTGCCAAAATCTCCCCCGAACCGCGAAGGCAGCCCGGTCCGGAGCGGGACGCCAAGTATCCCGGGATCGAGACCGTCATTCACGGCAACGGAGCGGTCGCCCACGTGATGGGTCAGGTCTGCGGCGGGGTCATCGGCTACCCGATTACGCCCTCCACCGAGATCTCCGAGCTCTTCGAATCCTTTCGTGCCCGCGGCGGCTGCAACGTCTGGGGTAAACACCCGTTCTTTTTCGAGCCCGAGGGCGAGCATTCGGCCCAGAGCGGGGCCATGGGCGCCGCACTGACCGGTGGCAAGTACATCTCCAATGCCTCGTCGAGCCAGGGAATCCTCTACGGTTTGGAGTCCCACTATGTGACGGTCGGAAAGAAGATCGGCGGATTTGTGCTGCAGATTGCCGCCCGCGTGGTCTCCAGACATTCGTTGAACGTCATGGCCGGGCACGACGACGTATATGCGCTGCTGCCGTCCGGCTACACGGTGCTGTTCGGGAGCAACCCGCAGGAGGCCGCCGACCTGGCCGCCATCGCCTACCGCGTAAGTGCGCTGTCGCTAATCCCGGTGGCGAATGCAATGGACGGTTTCGCGACCAGCCACATGCAGAGCGAGGCCCGGCTACCGGAGCCGGAGCTGCTGAAGGCATTTCTGGGCGACCCGGCGAGCCGCATCAAGGCACCGAGCGTGGCGCAGGAGATGCTGTTCGGCGCCAAGGGTCGCGTCTGCCAGCTCGGTCACTACCTGATCCGGCACCAGGCCGACATCGCGGGCGAGGACCTCGCCGCATTGCGCGCATTCATGGACAGCCGGGGTGCGGCCATCGAGGCGGACAACGCGGGGGCGCTGGTCGCCGAGACGCTGGCATGGATCCCGGAGGAGCTGCACGGACAGTGGCGCCGGCAGTGGCTCAACGCCTACGAGAAGGGAACCCGCCAGCTGGTTCCCGCGCTGGTGGACGTTCACAACCCGGGGCTCACCGGCGGCGTGCAGAACCAGCCGGATTTTCAGTCGGGATCGGTCGATCACCGGACCCATTTCGCCAACGAGGTGCCGCGCTTCGTGCGTCAGGCAATGGCCGAATACGGCGCGCTGACCGGGCGCGTCTACGCACCGGTGAAGACCTTCCTCGCCGACGACGCGGAGCATGTCATCGTCGGACTCGGATCGGTCACCGACGACGCCGAGGCCGTAGCCAGCTACCTGCGCGGTCAGGGTCTGCGCGTGGGTGTGGTGTCCATCAAGCTGCTGCAGCCGTTCCCCGAGGGCGATGTCGCCGCCGCGCTCGCGGGTAAGAAATCGGTGACCGTGCTCGAGCGCTCCGAGGTCAATGCGTTGACCAGCCTGGTCACCCAGGCGCTGTTCAAGGCCCGCGAGAACGGCGATCTGATTCGCCACCAGGGCATCCCGCCGATCAACAGCCTGCCCAAGATCAGCACCGGCATCTTCGGGCTGGGCGCTCACGACCTGCAGCCGCGTGATTTGATCGCGGCCTACAAGAATATGGTCGGCTCGCTCAACGTGCCGTTCTTCTATCTGGGCACTCAATTCTTCTCCAAGGACGCCTCTCCCCGGGTCGCCGAGCTGCAGGCGCGGTTGCGCGTCGCCTATCCCGAAACCGAGTTCATGGCCTTCGAGACCGAGGAGAACCCCAGGCTGCTGCCGGCCGAGGCGTTTCGGCTCAGATTCCATTCGGTGGGCGGGTACGGGACCATCGCCACCGGCAAGCTGCTGACCGATATTCTTGCCGGGGTTACCGGCATGCACTCCAAGTCCGCGCCCAAGTACGGCTCGGAGAAGAGCGGTGCGCCGACCAATTTCTACATCTCGCTGAGCCCCGAGCCGATCAAGATCACCAACGCCGAGCTGGAAGACGTGGAGATTGTCGTCTCGCCGGATCACAAGGTATTCAGCCACACCAACCCGCTGCGCGGTCTGGCGCAGGACGGCACCCTGATCATGCAGTCGCACCACGAGCCGCTCGAGGTGTGGAAGGAGCTGCCGGCTCACGCGCGCCGCACCATTCGCGACAGGGGCATCCATTTCTATGTGGTCGACGCCTTCGGGGTGGCGAAAAAGCACGCGCCGGCGCCGGATCTGGAGATCCGCATGATGGGCATCGCCTTCATCGGTGCGGTGTGCGGGCACGTGGACCGGATCGCCGCCGGCGCACCGCTCGAGCTGATCCTGGAGAAGGTAGGTCAGCAGGTGGTCAAGAAGTTCGGCGCCAAGGGCGAGACCGTCGTCCAGAGCAACATGGCGGTCATCCGCGAGGGGCTCGAGGCGACGCGCAAGGTGGACTACGAGAACCCTGCGTTTCGTGCCGCCGAGCAGCTCGCGACGGTGGAAACGGGCCCCGGTGTGGCGGTTTCCGCCGGCATGTCCACGGGCGGCTGCAACGCCATGACCTGCGGTGCGTTCGACGCCCAGTATTACCAGGACGTGATGGGCGACCACTTCGCGGACGGGACCATCGGCGAGGCGCCGGTGCTCCCCGGCACCGGTCTATTCATGCCGGTGGCGAGCGCGGCCTGGCGCGACAAGGGTCTGTTCCGGCTCGAGGTGCCGAGCTACGCGGCGCATCTGTGCACCGGCTGCATGGAATGCGCGCTGGTGTGCCCGGACGCCGCCATCCCCAATACGGTGCACGAGATTCACGATCTCCTACTGACGGCGATCGGCCGCTTGAGCGTGACCGAGCAGCAGAAGACCCTGATGTCGAGCCACGTCTTTCCGCTGACCAAGACCATCCGCGACGCCTATCGCAAGCTGCCGAGCAAGGACCCCACGCCGTTCCACTCGATCGCGTCCGCGGCCGTGGCGGCGATGGATATCGAGAACGTGTCGCTCAAGCGCGGATTCGAGAAGCTGGTTGAGACGCTGGCCCTGTTCCCGGTGGTCAAGACCCGTCCCTTCTTCGATGCCATGGAGAATAAGGTCCCGGGGACCGGCGGGCTGTTCTCGGTCAACATCGATCCCTGGAAGTGCAGCGGCTGTCTGGAGTGTGTCGATGTCTGCGGACCGGGCGCGCTCGGTGCGCAACGCCAGAGCTCGCAGGTGCTGCGATCGCTGAAGGAGACCTTCCAGGCGCTGAGCACCATGCCCAATACGGCCTCGCGCTTCTTCGAGAACGCGACCAGCCCCGGCGGGGATACCAAGCGTCTGATCCTCGACCACGAAAACTACTATGCGATGACCGGCGGTCACGGTGCCTGCCGCGGCTGCGGCGAGGTCACCGCCATCCGGTTGATGACGGGCGCCAACCGCGCGTTGCACCAGACCCGGCGCAAGCATCACATTCACGAGCTCGAGGGTCTGATCGCGGGTCTCAACGACAAGATCGACCGGGTGAAGCACGACGAGCACGACCCGAACCGCGTGGCGCGTATCCAGGACACCATCGAGACCCTGGAACGGCGCCTCTATTACTTCGAGAGCGGCCCGACCGGCAACGGTCCGGCCAGCGCGGCGTTCGCCAATGCCACCGGTTGCAGCAGCGTCTATGCCTCGACCTTCCCCTACAACCCCTACACCGATCCCTGGGTGAACAGCCTGTTCCAGGATGCGGTGCCGCTCGCCAAGGGCATCTTCGAGGGGATCAGCGCCGGCGCGGTGGACGACTTCCGGGCGTTGCGGGTGGCGCGCCTGGACTTGGAGGATCATTACGACCCGGAGGTCCACGACCGCTTCTTCCGCTACTTCAACTGGAGCCAGTTCTCCGCCGAGGAACGCGGATTGTTGCCCGCGGTCATCAGCATGGGCGGTGACGGTGCGACCTACGACATCGGTTTTGGCGCGCTCTCGCGGCTGCTGGTAACCGCCACGCCAATCAAGATCGTGGTGCTCAATACGGGTGCCTATTCGAACACCGGCGGACAGACCTCGACCGCCAGCTTCACGGCGCAGGATTCGGACCTGACCCGATTCGGCGTCGCGCACATCGGCAAGATGGAGGATCGCAAGGAGCTGGGGCTGATCGCGGCCTTCCATCCCCGGGTCTTGGTGATCCAGACGAATGCCGCGCTCCAGGCGCACTTCATGAAGAACGTCATGGAGTTCCTGAGCTACAACGAGTCGCCCGCGGTGCTCGACACCTACACCACCTGCCAGTCCGAGCACGGCATCGCCGACGATGCCGGAAGCCGGCGCGCACGTCTCGCCGTGGACAGTCGCATGAGTCCGGTGTTCGTGCACGACCCGCGCCGCGGCGACACGCTCGCCGAGCGTTTCTCGCTCGACGGCAACCCCGAGATCGGCAAGGACTGGGTCACCACCAGCCTGGAATATGTCGACGCCGAGGGGGTTCCGCGGCTAATGGACATTCCCTTCACGGCGGCGGACTTCGCGGTGGAGGAGGGGCGGTTCAAGAAACACTTCCATCGGATCAACGGCGAGAAAGAGCCGGTCCCGGTGCACCAGTACATCGATCTTCCGGTGGAGCAACGTCACGGCAAGGTGCCGTTCATCTGGTCGACCGACGAGGACAAGCGTCTGGTGCGGCTGGTGGTGTCTCCGGCCATCATCGACCTGACCGAGGAGCGGCGCCGCAACTGGCGCATGCTTGAATACCTCAGTGGGCTGCACATCGACCGCCTGCACGAGAGTCATCACCACGAGCTGGAGACCTGGCAGCAGCGCTGTGATGAGTCCAATACCGAGCGCGAGCATTCCATCGATGCGATCGCCCGCGGCATGGCCGAGCTGGCGGCGGCCAGCGATGCGCCCGCCGCGCC
>JBGSTR010000532.1:0-2139 GCA_041736365.1 Chromatiaceae bacterium
GGGTAGCCGGCCCGGGGCTCCGGCGGTGGGAGCTCGGGGACATAGGGCGTCACCGGCGGCTCGGGGACATCGACGCGAGCCGGTTCTATAACTGGCTCAGGCGTCGGCGGCGCGAAGGTCGGGACCTCATAGTCGCCGACGTTGAAGCGCAGACGCGGGCGGCGCTCCTCGCCCTCCTCGACCGGCGCCGGATCGGACAGCTCGGCATAGAACACCGCGGCCAGAGCCCCGACGCCCAGCGTCACCATGGTCCCGATGAAGGCCCACTTCCAAAGCGGGCTCGCGGCGCGGGCGATGGGCACATCGCCGCGCTCGACGATCTGCTCGAAGCCCTGATCTCCGGTTGCTTCCATGCTCATTGAACCGCCCTCTCGATGCCCCGGCTCGTGGTCTCGCCGGGGTTGTCGATGCCGGACGGCGCGAAGGCGTCGTTGCGCACGCACATCACCGCCTTGCCCGAGCGCAGCCGCCACTCGCGCCCGACCGCGGGCAAGATCAGCCAGTTGCCGCGCACGGTCTTGTTGACCAGGGTCTCGCCGCCATCGGGGCCGATGGCGAACACCGACGGGAAGGTCATGTTCTCCGGGAAGCGCAGGAAGGTGTGCGTGCCGTTGTCGAAGATCTCCGACGGCTGCACTTCACGCGAGCCGGCGCCCGCGTAGCGGAAGTTCTTCCGGGTCTGTGCGTGTGGGTCCAGGGACGCGGACAGCTCCTGCTTGGCGCGCGCCGTCTCCGAGGCCCGGCGCTGCTCTCCCGGATAGGAGAAGCGGATGCCGTACATCGGCGCCCGATCGTTCAGACTCAGGTCGAAGGTGTAGACCCGTCCCGCCGAGGTGCTCACGATCAGGTTGGTGTCCGGGACCTCCGCGGTCGGCTTGATGGCGATCATGTTCGCGTGCTTGCCGACCTCCCAGGCCTCCGAGTCGCCGGTGTAGAACTTCTCCATCTCCTCGCCGTCGGCGAACTGGATGAACAAAGCACGACCGATCGCGGCCTGGAGGTTGTAGACCTGATCCGGGTGATAGCTGGTGTAGCGCAGCCGCCCGTCGACGCCGGAGGCCTTCGGGTAGGTCGCTGCCATGCAGGAGGCCGGCGCCAGCAGCGCCAGGGCGATGCCGGCGGCCGTCATCGGTGCGGCCCATCGATAAAGGAGTGCGGTCCGGCTCATTGGGCATCCTCCGGCTCGGCGCGGTAGTCGGTGACAGCAAAGCCCAGGGCGTTGTCGGCCAGCACGGAGAGCGGAATGCTGGCGTCGGGCTCGTACTCGTAGGCGATGGTGGAGATCCAGTGCTGACGCCGGGTCTCCTCGCCGTCGCTCAACGCGGCGACATAGCGGACCTGAGCCAGCCCCTTCCTCAGGAAGCTGATCGACTTGATGGCGATCTCGACGGTCTTGTGGTCCTGGTACAGGTTCACCGGGGCATCCGGGTTGTCCTTGGAGAAGTCCTGCACATAGGACGCGCGGGCATCGCCGACGGACATCAGCATCACCCGGCGGTATTGATCCTGGACCGTCGGGAAGAAGTACCCCTCCCGCGCTCGGACGTACCGGGCCAGGTAGCCCTTGTCGAGCAGGTCCTGGCGGCCGATACCGACCTCCTCGTCGATGCGGTGCAGCACATCCACGGCGCCGGTCGCCGAGTCGACCCGCACGAAAACGGGCTCGACGGTCTTCAGTGGCGCCAGGGCGGCAACGGCCACGACACTCGCCAGGGCCAGCAGCAAACAGAGCGCCGCGACCGCCCAGGCGATGCGCGCCTGTCGGCGTGCCGCCTCGTTGGCGTCGTAGTCCCAGTCGAGGAAGCGCTCCATGGCCTTGGCGCCGGAGGCTGTTGATCCAGCCGGATCAGGCTTCGGGGAGGAGGAACGGAACATCGGCGCGGGTACTCTCTTTCACCGGGTCATAGTGGGCAGGGTTCAGGCTGCGATAGGCCGACTCGTCGCACTTGGGTGCCTTGGGCACCGTCGAGCAGGCGCCCAGCAGCGGAACGAGCAAGGCGATCAGGAGAAGCTTCGGGTACTGCATGTCATCCTCCGGCACGCCGGCGACGACGTGCCTCCACGTGGTCGCGGGCCTCGCGGTCGAGATCCCGGTTGGCGCCGACGGCGCCGGAAGGCGAAGCGGTGCGGTTGCCGTTG
>JBGSTR010000557.1:0-1500 GCA_041736365.1 Chromatiaceae bacterium
GCAGCCGGCCCCCGAGCTCCTCGATCGCGCGCGCCAGGTGGGGCGTCAAGGCGTGGCACGGCGCGCACCAGTCCGCCCAGAAATCCACCGCGACGGGCTGCTGGTGCGACGCTGCGATGACGTCGGTCTCAAAGCTTTCGACATCGACGTCCAGGTGACCGGGGTTGCGGGAAGTGGTATGCGACATGGCTTACTGCGACGTGGGAGTGTTGCGTCATTCTACCAAGCGGACGGCCACGGCTGGAGCCCGGCGCGCCGCTGGGCTATCGTAGCGCCCTGGTTGCCCGGACACCCTTGCGGCGCCGAGCCGCCGAATTACCGCCAACCGATTGCCGAGAAACGCCCTATGTCAGATCGCACCGTCCGCCGTGCCGACTATCCCTTGACCCGCATGCGCCGTATGCGTCGCGACGAGTTCTCGCGCCGGCTGATGCGCGAGACGCTGCTGAGCCCAGCCGATCTGATCTATCCGGTATTCGTGCTCGAGGGCGCGGACCAACGCGAGCCCGTGGCCTCGATGCCGGGGGTCGAACGCCTGAGCATCGATCTATTGGTCGCGGAGGCGCGCGAGATCGAGCGGCTCGGTATCCCGGCAATGGCCCTGTTTCCGGTGACTCCGCCCAGCGCCAAGTCCGAGGATGCCTGCGAGGCCTTCAATCCGGACGGCCTCGCCCAGCGCGCCGTGCGTGCATTGAAGGATGCGGTGCCCGGGCTCGGCGTGATCACCGACGTGGCGCTCGACCCATTCACCACCCACGGTCAGGACGGGCTGATCGATGAGAGCGGCTACGTGATGAACGACCAGACGGTCGATGTGCTGGTGCGTCAGGCGGTTTCGCACGCGGAGGCCGGCGCCGACGTGGTGGCGCCCTCGGACATGATGGACGGGCGCATCGGCGCCATCCGTGCCGCGCTGGAGGGTTCCGGGCTGATCCATACCCGCATCCTCGCCTACGCCGCCAAGTATGCCTCGAGCTTCTATGGGCCGTTCCGCGACGCGGTCGGATCGGCCGCGAACCTCGGCGGGGGCAACAAGTACAGCTATCAGATGGACCCGGCAAACAGCGACGAAGCCCTGCACGAGGTCGCGCTCGATCTCGACGAGGGCGCCGACATGGTGATGATCAAGCCGGGGATGCCGTATCTCGACATCGTGCGCCGGGTAAAGGACGAGTTTGGCGTGCCGACCTTCGTCTATCAGGTCAGCGGCGAGTACGCGATGCTCAAGGCCGCGAGCCAGAACGGTTGGCTCGACGAGCGTGCGGTCGTGCTGGAGGCGCTGCTGGGCTGCAAGCGCGCGGGCGCCGACGCCATCCTGACCTATTACGCGAAGGATGCCGCGCGCTGGCTCGGTGCCTGAGCGCCGCGTCCCGATGCCCGACCGTTACGCCGTAATCGGCAACCCGATCGCGCACAGCAAGTCGCCGCGCATCCATGCGGCGTTCGCGCAGCAGACCGGCGAGCCCGTCGAGTACGGCCGTATCCTCGGCGATCCGAGCG
>JBGSTR010000584.1:0-3147 GCA_041736365.1 Chromatiaceae bacterium
GGCTCGCTTGGAAGAGCTTGCGACCCGCCAGGCGGCGACGCGGCAGCGGTTGGTAGCGGCGAAGGAGGCGCGCGCCAAGGTCTTGGTCGACCTGGAGCGTACCATCGCGGGAAAACAAGGAAACATAGCGTCGTTGCGGCAGGATGCGGAGAATCTGCGTCTGCTCGTCGAGCACCTCCGGCAGCGCGCCGAGATTCAGGCGGAGCTTGGTATCAGCCGCGACCCCTTCGAGACGCTCAAAGGGCGACTGGCGTGGCCGCTGCCCGAGAGCCGCATACGCGCCCGATTCGGCTCGCTTACGGAGGGCACCGAGGTGGCCCGTGATGGGGTGCTGCTGAGCGCCCGCGAAGGCGAGGAGGTGCGCGCGATCTACAACGGACGAGTCGTCTATGCGGATTGGCTGCGCGGATTTGGCCTCCTGGCGGTAATCGATCACGGGGACGGGTACATGTCGCTGTACGGGCACAACCAAACACTGCTCAAGGAAGTCGGAGAATGGGTGGCGGTGGGTGAAGTGATCGCGCTCAGCGGTACCAGCGGCGGTCTCGATGACGCCGGACTGTATTTTGCGATTCGACACAATGGCGAGCCGCTGGACCCGGTTGCTTGGTGCCGCGGGTCCGCGGACCAACGCCGCGGCAGTCTCGAGCGGCCGAGCGCCCCCGGAAACTCGGCCGTCGCTCAATACCCGTGCCCGGGCGAGATCCGCCCGCGGTGCGTGTTGCGGGACGCGCTCGATGCGCCCAAGCGGTTCCCACCGCAAGATTCGAAACTCCACCCGCGACGCGGGTTGGGACCCGGCTATCTGTCGATTGCCGGTGAAACGTGCGATGCTTAACCCCACCCACCGGTTGCGGCGGCAGAGCGCCGCGCCCGGCGCGCCGGACTGGCGTGCCAGCCAATCAGCCTCACTCCCGAATCGAACACAACCATGACGAATCACGTTCAGTTTGCCCTGGTTTTTTCTGTTGGTGTCTTTCTCGGCCTTGCCGGCGGACTGATCGGAGAGGTTTACGCGGATCCGCCCAAGCCTGCGGCCGACTTGCCCCTGGAGGACCTGCGCGCCTTCGCGGAGGTCTACGAGCGAATCAAGGACGAGTACGTCGAGGGCGTCGAGGACCCGGCGCTGCTGAAGAGTGCTATCCGCGGCATGCTATCGGGTCTGGATCCGCATTCGTCCTATCTCGACAAGGAGGAGTACCGGGACCTGCAGGTCGGTACCAGCGGCGAGTTCGGGGGACTTGGAATCGAGGTCGGGATGGAAGACGGCTTCGTGAAGGTGATCGCGCCGATCGACGATACCCCGGCGCAGCGCGCCGGTCTCCAGGCCGGCGACCTGATCATCCGGATCGACGATAAGCCGGTGAAGGGCCTAAGCCTGAATGAGGCCGTCAATCTGATGCGCGGCAAGCCCGGAACGGAGATCGGACTGACCCTGATGCGCGGCACCGACGCGCGGCCTTTCGAGGTAAAGATGGAGCGCGACGTGATTCATGTCGCGAGCGTCAAGAGCCGAATTCTGGAGCCGGGTTATGGGTATTTGCGTATCTCGCACTTCCAGGCCCGCACCACGGAAGACGTGCTCACCGCCGTTGCCGAGATGAAGAAGGAGAGCGACGGTGAGCTCAAGGGCCTGATCATCGATCTGCGCAATAATCCGGGCGGAGTTCTCAACAGTGCCGTCGGGGTCAGCGATGCGTTCCTGACCGAAGGGCTCATCGTCTACACCAAGGGGCGGCTCGAGGACTCCAAGCTTGAGTTCAAGGCCGGCCCCGACGACGTGCTCAACAGTGCCCCGCTGGTGGTGCTGGTGAACGGCGGAAGCGCTTCGGCATCCGAGATCGTCGCGGGAGCGCTCCAAGACCAAAAGCGGGCGATCATCATGGGCACGCAGACCTTCGGTAAGGGCTCGGTTCAGACCATCGTTCCCATCGACGACTCCACGGCGCTCAAGCTGACCACGGCTCGCTACTACACGCCCTCGGGCCGCTCCATCCAAGCGAAGGGCATCACACCGGACATTAAGCTCGACCGGGGTGAATTCAAAGCGCTCGGCGAGCCCGAGACGGACGATTTGACCGAGTCCGATCTGCGGCGTCACCTGGACGGTGACGAGCCCGCTAAGGAGCAAAGTGCCGCGCCCGAGACTGGGAACGACAAGGACAATGAAAAGGAGAAGGGTCCGCTCGCAGCCGAGGATCTGCAGCTTGCGGAGGCACTGAACGTATTGAAAGGCCTGAATATTCTTGGACGCGCCGGCTCCAAGTAAGCTGGAGCCTCGTGTGGCACGAGGCGGTCTTCATCGTACGGCCAATTCGGGATCCCGCGCGGGGGCGATGTAATGAAACGAATTCCGAGCGATTGGAGCTAAGGAGGAGACCATGCCCAGGGTGCTCGTTCCGCTGGCCGAAGGCTGCGAGGAATTGGAGGCGGTGACCATCATCGATTTGCTGCGGCGCGCGGAAATCGAGGTCGTCACCGCCGGACTTCGGCCCGGTCCGGTGACCGCCAGCCGGAGGACCGTATTGCTGCCGGATACCACCTTGGAGTCCGTCTGCGGCGAGACCTTCGACATGGTGGTATTGCCCGGTGGACTGCCGGGTGCCCGGCACTTGGACGACGATCCTCGCGTCCACGAGCTCTTGCGCCGTCACCACGCCGACGGCCGTTTCACCGCCGCGATCTGCGCCGCACCACTGGTGCTGGCAAATGCGGGCATGCTCAACGGCAAGAACGCGACGAGCTACCCCGGGGCGATCATCGCGACCGAATACCCAGAGGTGAAATTGATCGATGCGCCGGTGGTGGTCGATGGCCGGGTGGTAACCTCGCGGGGCCCCGGAACCGCCATGGACTTCGCGCTCCAGCTAATCGAGCTCCTCGTCGGCCGCGAGCGGCGGTTGGACGTGGAATCAAAGCTCGTCCGCCCGGGATGACGGCCGCCAAGGCTTGAGCGGCCGCGGTGCTCGACGCAATGACGACCAGGGCTTTCAGAACATGAACGAGGGCATCCAAACCCTCGTCGCGGCATTGGGATCGGCCTTTGCCGTCAGCGCGGCGGTGACGCGCTGGCTCAGCACACGCGTCGCGCACGCCGCGGTTCCGCTGGATCATCCGAACGAACGCTCGCTGCACACCGTGCCGGTG
>JBGSTR010000586.1:0-5472 GCA_041736365.1 Chromatiaceae bacterium
GCGCACTGGCTGGAGGCGGCACGCGGGAACGTGCGCGTGGCGCTTGGCTCCCGTCTTGGCAGTCGCGCCGGCTATACCCGCCGGTTGGAGGCGTTGCGCGACGCCTTGGATCTCGGCGAGCTACCCGCACGCATGGAATGCTTCGACATCAGCCACACGGGCGGCGAGCGCACCGTGGCCTCCTGCGTGGTGTTCGACGGCGACGGCCCGCGCAAGTCCGACTACCGCCGCTTCAATATCGAGGACATCACCGCGGGCGACGACTACGCGGCGATGCACCAGGTGCTGACCCGGCGTTATAAGCGGGTCAAGCAGGGCGAGTACCCGATCCCGGACGTTCTGTTCATCGACGGCGGACGCGGTCAGCTCGCGGCGGCCGACGAGGCGCTTCAGGAGCTCGGCATCGGGGGCATGACCCTGGTCGGCGTCGCCAAGGGCCCGGACCGTCGCCCCGGAACCGAGCAGCTTTGGTTGTTGGGGGCTCAGTCGCCGATAATTCTGCCCGGCCACTCCCCGGCCATGCACCTGATCGAGCAGATCCGCGACGAGGCGCATCGGTTCGCGATTACCGGGCATCGCCAACGTCGTGCCAAGGCCCGTACCGCATCCTCCCTGGAGGACATCAGCGGCGTCGGACCCAAGCGCCGTCAGCAATTGCTGAAGAAGTTCGGCGGGCTACGGGGTCTTGAGCGCGCCGGCATTGAGGACATCGCCAGCGTGGAGGGCATCGGCCGCGAGCTGGCGCGACAGATCTACGATGCGTTTCACCGCGATCCGACGGTACACTGACGGCATGTGGAATATCCCGAACCTGCTGACCTTGCTGCGGATCGTCCTGATCCCGGTATTCGTCGTCGTTTTCTATGTAGATGCCCCCTGGGCAGCGTATGCGGCGGCGGTGGTTTTTACGGTCGCCGCGATCACCGATTGGCTGGATGGCTACCTGGCGCGATTGTGGGGTCAGACCTCGCCGTTCGGGGCGTTCCTCGATCCGGTTGCGGACAAGCTGATGGTCGCCGTAGCGCTGGTGCTGCTGGTCCAGGCGGACCCGCGGACGCTGCTCGCACTGCCGGCGGCCGTCATCATCGGGCGCGAGATCACCGTGTCCGCCCTGCGCGAATGGATGGCCGAGCTCGGCGCGCGGGCGAAGGTAAAGGTATCCATGACCGGCAAGCTCAAAACCATCGCCCAGATGGTCTCCATCGTGCTGCTGATCCTCCGCGACACGGTTTTCGGTCCGTGGCTCTACGACCTCGGTTTGGTGCTGCTGTACGTGGCCGCGCTCCTGACCCTGTGGTCCATGTTGCTGTATCTGCGGGCTGCCTGGCCGAGCCTCTCCGGTTCAACAGGCGCCCCCGCCGGTCGCGCCCGGGCCAACATCTCGCGCCAGGGTTGACACCAACCGGCCGGTTCGTACAATGATGGGTCTGCGCGGGAATAGCTCAGTGGTAGAGCACAACCTTGCCAAGGTTGGGGTCGCGAGTTCGAGCCTCGTTTCCCGCTCCAAATTTCGAATCTCAGCCCCTCATTCGAGGGGCTTTTCGTTTGCGCGGACGTTTTTCTTCGGCTGACCGATGGGCATTGAAACCCCGGCGCGGTTGCCTGCGCTCCGGCCGGGTGCTGATCACACGGCAGCGCCGTGCCGGAACGGGCTGAAACTCGCGCAACCCGATCCGCCTCAATCGTACCGGAAACCCACCATTCGCTTGCGAGCAAACCACCCCGATGGATTCGGCACTCGGCGGGATCGATCGAGATGGCTTGAATCAAGTCAACGGCCTGTGGCACGCTTCGGTACCGCGACTGCGATCGCGGCTCGATAAGAACGACGTTGATACGACCAACCGGAGAATTGAATGAGCACGGGAATCATTAAAGCCCTATCGGCGACGCTGCTGATCGCAGCCGCCGGGGCAGCCATAGCGGCTGAAAAGCCAAACATACTCGTGGTCTGGGGCGACGACATCGGCCAGTCCAACATCAGTGCCTACACCCGCGGACTGGTGGGCTACCGCACCCCGAACATCGATCGCATCGCCAACGAGGGCATTCTGTTCACCGACTACTACGGCGAGCAGTCCTGCACCGCCGGGCGAGCCGCCTTCATGCTGGGGCAGAGCGTATTCCGCTCCGGTCTCTCGAAGGTCGGTATGCCGGGTGCCAAGGAGGGAATCAGTATCCTGGATCCGACCATTGCGGTAGTGCTGAAATCGGTCGGGTACGCGACCGGCCAATTCGGAAAGAACCACTTCGGCGACCGCGATGAGCATCTTCCCACCAATCACGGTTTCGATGAGTTCTTGGGCAACCTCTATCACTTGAATGCGGAGGAAGAGCCGGAGAACGAGGACTACCCCAAGAATCCGGAGTTCCGCAAGAAATTCGGACCGCGCGGCGTGATCCATTCCTTCGCCGATGGGCGCATCGAGGATACGGGCCCGCTCACCAAGAAGCGCATGGAGACGATCGACGACGAGACCGTCGCTGCCGCGCTGGACTTCATGGAGCGCCAGACCAAGGCCGGTAAGCCCTGGTTCCTGTGGTGGAACGGCACCCGCATGCACTTTCGTACCCACGTTAAGCCCGAGCTGCGTGGAATCTCGGGCCAGGACGAGTACGCCGACGGCATGGTGGAGCACGATCGGCACGTCGGCCAGATCCTGGACAAGCTCGACGCCCTCGGTCTAGCCGACAACACCATCGTCTTCTATTCCACCGACAACGGACCGCACAAGAACACCTGGCCCGACGCCGGCGTGAACCCCTTCCGCAGCGAGAAGAACACCAACTGGGAGGGCGGCTGGCGCGTGCCCGCGATGGTCCGCTGGCCCGGCGTCGTCAAGCCCGGATCGGTCAGCAACGGCATCGTGCACCACATGGATTGGTTTCCGACCTTCGCCGCCGCCGCGGGGGTGCCCGACATCAAGCAGATGCTCTTGACCGGCGTTAAATCCGAGGCCATGAACCGAGCCTACAAGGTCCATCTCGATGGCTACGACATCACCGAGCACTTGAAGGACCCGCAAAATGTGCCGAGCCCGCGCCATGAGATCTTCTATTTCTCCGATGACGGCGACCTGACTGCCCTGCGTTACAACGACTGGAAGGCGATCTTCATGGAGCAGAAGACCCCGGGCACGCTGCGCGTGTGGATGGATCAGTTCGATCCGCTGCGCTTGCCGCTCCTGGAGAACCTGCGTCGAGATCCCTACGAGCAGGGAACGATCACATCCAACACCTACTACGACTGGATGATCGATCGCGCTTACGTGATTGTTCCGGCGCAGGCCTATGTCGGCCGATTCCTCGAGACCTTCAAGGAATTCCCCCCGCGCATGAAGCCCGCCAGCTTCAGTCTCGACAAAGTGATGGAGTCGCTGAGCAACACGGGCGCTCACTAGTAGAGGCGCCTCAAGCCCTTCAAGGCATTTGAGCGGCGTGCGGTCCGAGAGGCGACTCTCGGACCGCTTCGTCTTCCAGCACTTGGCGCGCCTGAAAACGCCGGGCCAATCTTGGCTCGACGCGTCCCGGTAAGGGACGTCCCCGTCGGACCTACGCATCCACTCGGCGTTGACATCACTTTTCAACGGCTTCTCCGCCTGTCCCAGAGTGGCGTGCGCCGCCTGCCTCCCCGAGATAGGATGGCCGCCGTCGCCTCCCGCCGTGATCAAGCCCATGTCAGCTCGTCTCCTTTTACTCGCACTTGTGCTTTTGTCCGTTTGCGTGCGCCTCGGCGCGGCGGAAGGACCGCCGATTGCCGCCGCGGCGGATCTGAAGTTTGTGCTGCCGGAGATCGCTGAGCGTTTTCAGCGCGAAAGCGGCGAGCAGGTAAAGCTGAGCTTCGGCTCGTCTGGCGTCTTTACGACTCAGATCGAGCACGGGGCCCCCTTCGAGCTGTTTCTGTCCGCCGATGAGCACTACGTGCTGCGATTAGCCGAGCAGGAACTGACCCGGGGCCGCGGCGTGCTCTACGCCCAAGGCCGTCTGGTGCTGTTCGCGCCGAACGCCTCGCCGCTGGTCGTCGATGAATCGCTCGCGGACCTCAAGGCGGCCGTGCGGGATGGACGTATCCAGCGTTTTGCCATAGCCAATCCGGAGCACGCCCCCTACGGGCGCGCGGCGCAAGCGGTGCTGACCTACGCCGGCCTGTGGGAGGCTATCGAGCCGCGACTGGTGCTCGGCGAGAATGCCGCGCAGGCCGCGCAGTTCGCCGCGTCCGGGTCGTGTCAGGGAGGGATTCTTCCCTTATCGCTGTCCCAGGCGCCGGAGATGGCGAAGCTGGGGCGCTTCGCGCCGATCCCGGCCGCCTGGCACTCGAGCGAGCCGCTGCACCAGCGGATGGTGCTAACGTCCAAAGCCGGTGCGGCCGCGGAGGCCTTCTATCGTTATCTGCAGACGCCCGCAGCGCGCAAGGTTCTCGCGGACTATGGATTCGTCCTGCCCCAAGATCCGAGCGATTAGGCGCGGATGATGGATTGGCAGTCGATCCTGCTCTCGATGCGGTTGGCGGCGACTACGCTGATTATCCTCTTGCCGTTGGCGGTGGGCGCGGCCTACTGGCTCGCGGTCACGCCGAGCCGTTTCAAGCCCTGGATCGAGGGCCTGCTGGCGCTGCCGCTGGTGCTGCCGCCCACCGTTATCGGCTTCTACCTGCTGGTCGCGATGGGCACTCAGACCTGGCTCGGCCGGGCCTACGAGCAGGTCATGGGCCAAACCTTGGCGTTCAGCTTCACCGGGCTGGTTATTGCCTCGGTGATCTTTAATATCCCGTTCGCGGTGCAGCCGGCGCAACGTGCCTTCGAGGCGACGCCGTTGGAGATCCGCGAGGCGGCGCAATGCTGCGGCCTAACCTTCTGGCAGGCGTTTCGACGCATCGAGCTGCCGCTCGCCTGGCCGGGAATCCTCTCCGCCGCGGGAATGACCTTCGCCCACACCCTCGGGGAGTTCGGCGTGGTGCTGATGGTCGGCGGGAACATCCCCGGCGAGACCCGCACCGTCGCCATCGCGATCTACGACCGGACCCAGGCATTCGACTTGGAAGGGGCGGCGATGATGTCCCTGTTGCTGCTCGTGATCTCGCTGGTGACCATTGCGGTCAGCTACGGCTACGTGGAACGCGTGCTGAGACGTCGCTCGCCGTGACCTTGGCGCTCGATCTGCGGCACGACGGTCCGGCGCTCGATTTTCGCGCTGAAATTCCGCTGGGCGGCATTACCGCGCTGCTCGGACCTTCCGGCTCCGGCAAGACCTCGATCCTGCGCGCCATCGCCGGCCTGCTGCGCTTGCGTGGCGAGCGGGTACGTTTGGGCGGCGCGACCTGGAGCGATTCAGACGCGGGTGTGCACCTGCCCGCGCGCGAGCGTCCCGTGGGCCTGGTTTCGCAGCACTATGCGCTGTTTCCTCATCTCACCGCCCTCGGCAACGTCACCATCGCGCTCGGCCACCTGGCCCCCCGGCAGCGCATCGAGCGAG
>JBGSTR010000619.1:0-4287 GCA_041736365.1 Chromatiaceae bacterium
CAACGGACCGTTTATTCCGGCACCGGGTTTCGCGCTAGCATGCGAGTCTCGCGTCGCCGCCCGCCCCGCGTTGCCGAGGCGTCCGGCGGCGTCATTCGATCGCTCGTCTGATGGCCGGACGCGGTGTGGGTCGCCCGCTGAACCAAGGAAACCAATCGATGGGTCTGCTTTTTCGCGTCGCCGGCTTTCTTTCCTACGTCTTGATGATCTTCCTAAACGCCTTCGTGGACGTCGGGCACAAGATCGTCATCCAGAACACCTTGTTCAAGACCTACGACGGGGACCTCCAGATCCTGCTGACGGCGATCGTCAATGCGCTGATTTTGCTGCCGTTCGTGCTTATGTTCACGCCGGCCGGCTATATCTCGGATCGCTATCCCAAGAACCGGGTGATGCGGGTGAGCGCCTGGGTGGTGGTCGCGATCACGCTGGCGATCACGCTCTTCTACTATCTGGGGTGGTTTTGGCCGGCGTTCGCAATGACCTTCCTGCTGGCGGTGCAGAGCGCCTTTTACTCGCCCTCCAAGTACGGCTACATCAAGGAGCTGGTGGGCAAGGAGCTGCTCGCATCCGCCAACGGCTGGGTCCAGGCCACCACCACGACCGCCATCCTCTCCAGCCTGTTCTTCTTCTCGGTGCTGTTCGAGCGCTTTCTCGCCGAGATGCAGTTCGCGACACCCGGCGAGGTGATGCACCTGATCGCGCCGATCGGCTGGGTGCTGGTGGCGGGGGCGCTGATCGAGGTCTTTCTGGCCTACCGTCTGCCGCAGACCAATCCCGGCGCCGACATCCGGTTCGACTGGCGCGAGTACCGCAACGGCCACTATCTGAAACAGAACCTGCATGCCGCCCGCGACAATCAGGTCATCTGGCTGTCGATCATCGGGCTGGCGGTATTCTGGTCCATCTCTCAGGTGATCCTGGCCGTGTTCCCGGCGTTTGCGAAGGCGACGCTTGGGGAGACCAATACGGTCGTGATCCAGGGCATACTGGCCTGCGCGGGGATTGGCATCATTTTCGGCTCGGTGGTCGCCGGGCGGGTGTCGCGTCACCACATCGAGACCGGGCTCATCCCGGTGGGCGCCGCGGGGATCGCGGCCACCCTGTTCCTGCTGCCGAGTCTCGGGTCTGCCTGGGCACATGCGGCCAACTTCCTGCTGCTGGGGTTCCTCGGCGGCCTGTTCCTGGTGCCGCTGAATGCGCTGATCCAATTCAACGCCGGCGAGCAGGGCCTGGGGCGGGTCCTGGCCGCCAGCAACTTTATCCAGAACATCTGGATGCTGGCCTTCCTGGCACTGACGGTGGTCGCCGCCCGGGTGCACGTGGGCGACGCGACCTTTATGTTGGCGCTCGCGGTAGTGGCGCTGATCGGCGCCGTCTATACCGTCTACCAGCTTCCCCAGTCGCTGGTGCGATTCATCATCGCCCGCCTAATCGCGACCCACTACCGGTTGCGGGTGATCGGCCTCAAGAACCTGCCCGCGCAGGGCGGCGTGCTGATGCTCGGCAACCACACCAGTTGGCTCGACTGGGCGATGGTGCAGATGGCGAGCCCGCGGCCGGTGCGCTTCGTGATGGAGCGGGTGATCTACGAGCGCTGGTATCTGCGCCGCTTCCTCGACTTCTTCGGCGTGGTGCCGATCTCGCGCGGCGCCAGCAAGGAGGCGATCGAGACCATCGCGAGCCTGCTGCGCGACGGCGAGGTGGTCTGCGTCTTCCCCGAGGGCACCATCAGCAAGTCCGGCCAGCTCTCGGAGTTCAAGCGCGGGTTTGAGCTCTCGGCGCAGCGCGCCGGCACCGGCGTGATCCTGCCCTTTTATCTCCGCGGTCTGTGGGGTAGCCGTTTCTCCTATGCCAGCGAGAAGCTTCAAGCGCGAGACCGCGAGGGCAGGGCGCGGGATGTGGTGGTCGCATTCGGACCGCCGCTGTCGGTCGAAACTGGCGCCGAACGGGTCAAGCAGGCGGTCTTCGAGCTGTCGGTAAGCTCGTGGGAGACCTATGTCGAGACCTTGCCGACGGTGTCGGTAAGCTGGCTGCACACCGCCAAGCGCGACCTCGGGCGGGTCGCGGTGATCGAGTCGAGCGGCACGGAGTTGACCAATCGGCGGCTGATCACCGGGGCGCTGCTGTTCACGGGTCGCGTGCGGCGCCTCGCGAACGAGCAGGCCGTCGGCATCCTGCTGCCGTCGAGCAGTGCCGGGGCCATCGCCAATCTGGCGGTGCTGCTGGCCGGCAAGACGGCGGTCAATCTCAACTACACCGCAAGCAGCGAGGCGGTGCGCGCGGCCCTGGAGAGCGCCGGTATTCGCCACGTAATCACCGCCGATCGGTTCCTGCGCAAGCTCGACCAACGCGGCATCGACCTCGCCGCGGCCTTCGCGGACGTCACGCTCCACCCGATGGAGAAGATGCGCGGCGAGTTCGGCCGGGTCGCGGCGTTCGGCATGTTGCTCGCGGTATCGCTATTCCCGGCGAGCCTATTGCTGGCGCTGTTCGCGCGCGAGACGCGGCCGCAGGATACCGCGGTAATCCTGTTCTCCAGCGGCAGCGAGGGAATGCCCAAGGGGGTAGAGCTGACCCACCGCAACATCATGGCCAACGTGCGCCAGATCTCGGACGTGCTCAACACCGAGTCCACCGATGTCATCATGTCCAACCTGCCGCCGTTCCACGCCTTCGGCCTTACCGCCACCACCTTCCTGCCCCTGATCGAGGGCGTGGTGATGGTCTGCCATCCGGACCCGACCGACGCGCTGGGCACCGCCAAGGCCATCGCCCGCTATCGCGTCACCGTGCTGTGCAGCACCTCGACCTTCCTGCGGCTGTATGCCCGCAATCAGCGCGTGCACCCGCTGATGCTGCAATCGCTGCGGGTGGTGGTGGCGGGGGCCGAACGGCTCAACCCCGACGTGCGCGAGGCCTTCGCACTGAAGTTCAACAAGCCGATCTACGAGGGCTACGGGGCCACCGAGACCACCCCGGTGGCGAGCGTCAATCTGCCGGATTCGCTGGATACCGAGAGCTGGAAGATCCAGTCCGGCTCGCGCCCGGGTACCGTGGGCCTGCCGCTGCCGGGCACCAGTTTTCGCGTGGTCGACCCGGTGACGCTCGAGGCGCTCCCGCCCGGGGAGGACGGGTTGATCCTGATCGGCGGGGTGCAGGTGATGAAGGGTTATCTCAACGCCCCGGAGAAGACCGCGGATGCGGTGGTCAAGCTGGACGGAACCCGCTGGTACAAGACCGGCGACAAGGGCCACGTGGACGAGGACGGCTTCTTGACCATCGTCGACCGCTATTCGCGCTTCGCGAAGCTCGGCGGCGAGATGATCAGCCTGGGCGCGGTGGAAGAGCAGGTGCGCCGGGTGCTCGCCACGCCGGATCTGGAGCTGGTGGCGGTGAACCTCCCCGACGAGCGCAAGGGGGAGCGCATCGTGCTGCTGGTCGCGGCCGAGATCGATGTCGAGGGTCTGCGCAAGGCCTTGCTCGCGGCGGGCGCGAATCCGCTGACCATCCCCGCGGAGGTGCTGCGGGTCGAGGCCATTCCCAAGCTCGGCAGCGGCAAGACCGACTTCGGCGGCGCCAAGCGGCTCGCGCTGGCGGCATGAGCGCGAGCGCCTTTGCCCTTCACCCGCGGCTCGCGGCGGACTGCCACCACTTGGGACGGTTTTCCGCCAGCCATCTGCTGCTTCACGGCAATGCCCTGATCCCGTGGTTTATCCTGGTGCCGGAAACCGACCTCACGAGCCTACTCGACCTCCCGGAGCCGCTGCGTTGCAATGTCATGGACGAGTGCAAGCGGGTGGCAGATTATCTCACCGGCGTGATGGCTTGCCCGCGGGTTAATGTCGCCAGCATCGGGAACCTTGTCCCACAGCTCCACGTCCATGTTGTCGGGCGCAAGCCCGGCGACGCCTGCTGGCCACAGCCGGTCTGGGGTCATTTGCACACCTCCGAGGCATACACGACCGATGCGCTGAAGGAATTCATCGCCGACCTGTCGACGCGCACCGGTCTGGCCCCCGGAATCTGATCGGGCGCCACCGATGGCCATCCGCCGGGCGCTGGAGCCGGCAGCTCAAGCTTGGTATGAGAAAAGGCAGCTCCATGCGTAGTCTGTTCGTCGTTGTTGTATTGCTCTGCGCCGGGGCCGCGTCGGCGGACGCGGAGCTGGCGGTCACGGTCACGCCGCTTTCCGGTCTCGTCATCCATCCAGAGCGCAGCGCGCCGGCCACGGTGGAGAGCGTGAACAACGCGGACCTGAGCGCGGAGATCACCGCCCCCGTGCGC
>JBGSTR010000742.1:0-1892 GCA_041736365.1 Chromatiaceae bacterium
CGAAGGCGAAGCCGGCGCCGGCGGCCGAGCCTCGCTTCCACGTGGTGCGGCCGCAGGAGACCCTCTATCGAGTCGCGACCGACAACGGCCTGACGGTCCCGGAGCTGCGAAAGCTCAATCGGATGGGACCGCAGGAAACCAGCATCCGCGCCGGACAGAAGCTCAAGATCGGCATCTGATAGCTGCCCAAGACGGCAGGGCCGCCCGTGCGGGCCGGCTCTGTCGTCGCCGGCGCCCGCGCAGACTCGATCGACAAACCCGGCCGCTCCAGTTCAGCGAATCGAGCCGACGCCGAGCATCGAGAAGACATCCAGCGCCCCCGCGGCGAGGCTTGCGCCGATACGCTTGAGAAGGCTCTCGAATAGGTCGCGTTGCTTGCTGTAGTCCACCACTTCCTCTGCCCCAATCAGCTCCCGCGCCACGTAGCTCGAGCTGCCGATACCGTCCACGAGCCCCAGCCCGAGCGCCTGCTCGCCACTCCAGAAGAGTCCGCTGTAGAGCTCGTCGCCGCCCTTGAGCTTGTCTCCCCTGCCCTCCTTGACCGCGGCAATGAACTGGGCGTGGAGATCATCGAGGACGCCCTGGATGAATTCGCGTTGTGACTCCGGCAACGGCGAGAAAGGATCGAGGATCCCCTTGTTGCTCCCGGCCGTGAGCAGCCGGCGCTGGATTCCGAGCTCCTGCATCGCGTCCTCGAAACCGAAGCTGTCGATGCGTACGCCGATGGAGCCAACCAGGCTTGCCTTGTCCGCGTAGATGGCGTCGGCGGCGACCGCGATGTAGTAACCGCCGGAGGCGCATAGGTCTACGGCAACGGCGTAGACCGGCATGTCCTTGTCTTTTTCCTTCTTGTACTTGGCCTTCAGCCGCTTGATTTCGTCGTTGATGTAGCCCGCCTGCACCGGGCTGCCGCCGGGGCTGTTGATGCGCAGGATCACGCCCTTGACGTGCTCCGACTCGAATGCGTCCCGCAGCCCGGAAATCACGCGGTCGGCCCCGGCATCGGATTCCGGGGCGATCACGCCCTTAACATCCACCAGCGCGGTGTGGTCTTCAGTCGTCTCCAAACGTTTGATTAGGTCCTGCGACACCGCCGCCAACACCAGGCCGACGAGATACAGCAGGATCAAGAGCTTGAAAAAATTCCCCCAGCGGCGGTTGCGGCGTTCCGAGCGCAGATGCTCCAGCGCCATGCGGTTGATCAGTGCCCGCTCCCAGTCGGGGTCGCCGGGCGCGGGCATCGGCTCGTCGCGCCGCTTCCAAAATTTCCAATTCATCGGTGGTCCTTGGTGGCGATAGTCAATCGTTTAGGGAAACGCTGATTTAAGGCGTTTCCCGTCCGGGCCAGGGATGGTCCGGCATTTTCAAGCACCTTAAGGGCTTGAAAATGGAGCGGTCCGAGAGTCGCGCCTCTCGGACCGCGAGCTGATTAAGTGCCTGGATGGCATTTAATCAGCGTTTCCGTCGGCGCAGCAGCCAGTCGGGGATCTCAAGCAGGGAGCCCATGCAGTCCAGCGCGCCAACCGCCCGCAGCCGCTCCGGGGCATGAACCCCGAACGAGACGCCGAGCGCACTCGCCCGGGCATTGATCGCCATCTGCACGTCGTACTCCGTGTCCCCGATCATCAGGGTTTCGGCCGCGCTCACCCCAAGCTCGTCCATCAGCTCAAGGAGCATCTGCGGGTGTGGTTTGGACAGGGTCTCGTCGGCGCAGCGCGTGGCGTGAAAACGATCGCCCAGCCCGGTCTCCTCCAGGGATCGCTTGAGCCCCTGCCGGCTCTTGCCGGTGGCGATCGCCAACAGGTAGCCCTGCGCGGCGAGCCGGTCGAGCGTCTCCTCGGCGCCGGGAAACAACTCGGTCGGCTGCGGATGCGCGCCAAGAAAATGACCGC
>JBGSTR010000653.1:0-2867 GCA_041736365.1 Chromatiaceae bacterium
GGCACCGCACCGGTTTAGCGTCCCGAGGACCGTAACGTTTGTTGCGGTCCGGCGCATCGGCGTCGCCGAGCGGTGTCGCCTTGAGCCCTGTTCGAGCGCACATCATGAGCAAAGAACGAACCGACGATAGGGTCGCCATGCGCGAGCTCTGGCAGCATCGCGGGCAGCGGCGGCCGGACTTCGCCATTGCACCCGGCGCGGACCAGGAGTCGGTGTGGGACTATCCACGTCCGCCGCGCTTGGTGCCGGACCGGCGTCCGGTCGAGATCAGGGTAGGCGAAGTCCTCATCGCGCAGACCTCGCATGCGGCTCGGGTGCTCGAAACCGCCAGCCCGCCAACCTTCTATATCCCGCGCGCGGACGTCCGCATGGAGCTGCTGCGGCCCGCGGGCGGAAACAGCTTCTGCGAGTGGAAGGGCCGGGCCGGCTACTTCGACGTGCGAAACGGCGAGGCCTGGATCGCGCAAGCCGCTTGGACCTATGAGCAGCCATTCGACGCCTTCGCGGAGATCGCGGGCCACATCGGCTTCTATCCGGGGCGCGTCGCCTGCTGGGTCGACGGCGAGCGGGTGCGCCCCCAACCCGGCGGCTTCTACGGCGGCTGGGTCACGAACGAGATCGTCGGCCCCTTTAAGGGCGAGACGGGGACCGGAGCCTGGTGATCCCAAGACGCTGGCTCATCGGCGGCGGACTGCTGACGCTGACCAGCCTGTGCGCGGCCGAATATGATCTCGCCCAGCACGCCTGGCGCGAGCGCTTATTGATCCTGGTCGCACCCGATGAAGACGATCCCGGCATCGCGACGCAACAGCAACGCATCGACGGCGAACGAGAGGCGGTGCTCGACCGGGATCTCGTGGTATTACAACTGTTTTCCGATCACGGTCGCGTCGGCGATCAACCGCTGACTGCGCAATCAGTCGATGCACTGCGCCAACAGTTGGCGCTGGATGCCCGGGACCGCGCACTGATCCTGATCGGCAAAGACGGCGGCATCAAACGCCGCGCCACACCGGAAACGCCCCTGAGCGAAATCCTGGTGCAGATCGACGCAATGCCGATTCGACGCAACGAGATGGAAGCCAACACCAAGGCCGGTCCCCGCACGCCAGAACCGTAAGTAGACAACCGCAGCGACAGCGCAGGATCTCGCGCACGGGCCGCGATCGCTCCGTCTTCACGCAAGTTAAGGTGCGACTCGTGATGCGGGCAATAGCTCGCGTCCAGTGGGCTGGACGTGGTGCTTGAGCCGATGGGTTGCGCGAGTTCGTCGACGATGCAGACGCGTTCCTGCGGCGCGCCTACCTCGGCGAGCGCCGCGTCACCGTGTAGCCGAAGGAGCTGAAGGACATCCGCCGAGAGCGCCGCATCAATGTCTTCAAGTAACCGTGCCCGGTCCGGCCGGGGACTGGCGAGCGTCCGGCCGGACCCGGGGTCCTCAACGACCCCGAGGAAACGCCCCATGAGACCCACCGAGCTCACACCCGAAGCCATCATCAACGCCGGCGAAGCACCGCGGGGCGAGGGTCGCAACATCACCGGGTTTGGGTTGGGGCGGGTGGTGGGCGGCGGCAACCCGGCGCGACTCAAGCAGATATAGGACGAACACCTCAGCAGTCAGAGCACGGCCAGTGTCGAGCCCGTACCCGAGTTGCCGGCGGATGTGGCCGAAGAAGTCGCAACGGTCGCCAAGGCCCTAACGGACGACTCGGGAAGCTGGCGGTGGATCTCAACGAAAACGGCAATCCGGGCGGCCGATCGGCGGGTGCATGAGGTAGTACGGTCGGCGGGTGAACAGCGAGAAGAAGCCGAGCGGGAGCTGGCCGATGCAGCGCAAACCCTTGAGGACTTGGAGACCCAGCCCGAGGACGCCAGCACCACGGCGGCGTAGTTGCGCGGTCAACTCAGCGAGGCCCTAACCCAGAGCCAGGCCCGGGCGGTGGAGCTGCGCAGCTACGCGAGCGGGTGGCGCTCGTCGAGCAGCACTGAGCACCTGGGGCACCGATCCAATGGCGGCAACCTGATTCCGGCCGAGTAGCTGTATTCGATCACTTCGCTATCCCCAAAAACACGGCCAAACAACGCTCAACCTCCACCAGTGTATCCGCGTCGATGCGCCCGAAGGCTGGCCCTAGCTTGTCGCGCTTCACCGTCATAGCTTTGTCCACCATAATCTGTGAAGGTTTTTGCAACCCGTTCTCGGCGCTCGACTGAACGGTGACGCGCAGCAACGGTGCGGAAACAAGCGTGCTGGTAATGAGCAGAACGGTTGCGCTCGCGTGCTCGCTGAACTGGTCGGCCTGAATGATTAAGGCGGGTCGTGGTTTTCCGGAGTTGCCTTGCATGGCGATGGTCACAAAATCGCCGCGCATTATTCCGTCCAGCCGTCCACGTCCGCCAAGGCTTCATCCATGAACTGCTGCATAGCCGTGTCGGCGCTGTCCGCCTGAGCCACGAGAAGGCATTGACGACGACATTCCTCCGCAAAGTCAGGGCGGCGCGTGTCCGGCACCCAGATTTGCACCGGGCGCAATCCCGCCTTGCGTAGCCCGTCGCGGTGCTTTTGAACGCGAGCGTTAACGTGTGTCGTTGCCATTTGAAAGCCTCCTATCAAGTTACATGAAACACTATATGCGGCCAAGTAGTTACATGCAACATATACTAATGTCCCACCGGCGCTATCCATCGCCGCGCCCTCAACGACGGGGCTTTTTCGCGCGCTGAGCCGGGGGCCGTGCGCGCCCGGCATAAACCACACGCCAGGCACGCGTGAGCTCGGGTCAAAGGTGTCGCGGGAGCTCTCGCCCCTCGAGCTCAAGGAGCCAGCGTTTACGCGGCTCGCCGCCCGCGTACCCGGTGAGCGAGCC